>CBFIEQ010000088.1:0-1136 GCA_965661645.1 uncultured Aquiluna sp. | reverse complement strand
CAAGGTTCAACGCTTCGCCAATTTCATAAAGCTGGATTCCACCTGTGGCCTGGCTCTCAAGCCAACACCGATACACCTTTAGGTATAAGTTGATGGACACCGAAGTGAGCTTGCGATTTTCAAACCGGACCCGTGCTGTGCTCGCTTGCCAGCGATCAAAGTCGCGGTAATGCGGGTGGTGCTCTCTTAAAAGGCTGTCGAACTGGCGCTTCAACGTAGCTGGAGAGACATTTAATGGTATTTCTAGAGAGATGGACGGCCCCTCAGAGCCGTATTGCCCGGGTTCCTTGCTAACTACGACCCGCCGAAAATCGTGCTGCTCCGCAAAAACCTTATAACCCCTCTCAACCCACCAGTGATCAAACGTGAGCTCGCGTAAATCTCCAAACACATGGTAGGTGTCCCTTGCCTCGTCACTTCTCCAACGGCCGTTATCAATGCCATCAGCGTAAAAAGGTGAAAGCTGCAACGCATCGAACCAGGCCTGGTAGAGAGACCCCCGAGCCAGCTCCAAGGACTCAGGCACGGTGTGCCCCCGAAAGCGAACATCCTCAGGAAAACCTTTGAAGAATAACTTTGGCTTAGGTGGATGGCTGTTTCTCAAAACCCTAAATCCGAGTGCGCAGGGGTCTTTAGGCTATCACTAACGCGATATCTGAACTTTTCCCTTAACTCAATCGCGTTATTTTTCGAAAGGAAACAGAAATGCAAACGACTCAAAACACTCAAGCCGCAAACGACAGCGATCGTCCTTCTATCAATGTTGCTCAGTTGGGCGTGCCCGTCAGTGTCACTACTGACTCCGCTAAATCACCCGAGCCAAGTCAAGCAGTATCAAAGGCTGATCTCACCCCGAAACTAAGTGTGGAGCGGGCAGAGTCAGACGATCAGCAGATCGAGGCAAAGACTCGCGCCGAGTATGTGAGTGCCTTCAAGCTGGGCGTTGAGCGCACCGCTCGGGCTACTCTAGAGATGTGTCGTGTGGTTTATGAGGCCCACAAGACACTGGACGGCTACGAGTTTGCGAACTTCTGCAAAGACATCGGGCTCAAGGATTGGAGTTCAACCGTTCGCAAGTTCATCGCACTTGGGAAGGTCTATCCCCGATTCATCAAGTATGCAGATCAACTGCCTGC
>CBFIEQ010000087.1:0-1304 GCA_965661645.1 uncultured Aquiluna sp. | reverse complement strand
CAGAGGGAGAAATCACCACACGGTAGAAGGCATCTACATCATCAACTTTTCCGAGTAGCTTGTTGCCCTGAGACTGAAGCCAGCCCACCTGATTCCAGTAGGCCCCGTCAAATACTTGAAGCTCACCTTCAAGCCTGACATTTTCGCCCCCATCATATGGGTCTCCATTTGAATCCAGCACTCTGATCACAACATTGGCAAGATCCAGTGAAAGCTCGAAGACGCCGTTTGAAGCAACCACAGGTGTGTCAGAGGCATCTGCGATGGCAAATGAGAGGGAGCCACCGGATTCTGTCGCAGTGAGGGTGTAGACGGTTTCTACCGCCGCAACCCCATCGGCTTGCAAGCGCAGTGTGTAGGTTCCCGCTCCAGGGACAGTAACTCCGAGGTTCCCCATGAAGTCATTAAATTGACCCATGAAGTCACGGCCCTCGTGCAGCGTTGCCTGGGTGTTCGTTAGAGGAGACCCAGTGTTTGGGTCCAAGACTCGCAAAGTGAGATTTGGCGCTTGGGAGCCGAGAACATAGTTTGTTCCCGATTCTGCGCTAACCGTGTTGCCATCGAGAGAGACCGTTGGCACCCCATCAGCGACACTGACCTGGTACTGCATATTGCGGTAACCGCGATTTGTTGGGGTTACAAAGAGTTCGTAGTTTCCATCTGGCAGGAACCATGATGCGATTCCGGTGTCTGACCAGTTGGGACCATAAAAGGAGGGGGCTCGTTCGTAGTCGAAAACGTCGATGTAAGCGGCGTAACCCGGGGTCTCGGCCGAGAAGTTAGCAGTGGCAGTCAGAGCTACATCAAAAGAGAAGGTAGATGGGTCTTCGAAAGTCGTGTTGTCAAGCGAGTATTCGCCCAGGTCGTTCACGAACAGCGTTCCTGCGGCCTGGCTTGGAGGTGCTCCTGCGCCGTCAAAGTGAACAACCGCCTGATACTCACCTGGACCCTCCTCAATCAAAGTGTCAAATGAGCCGTTGCTGTTTGCAATTCCAACCGGGGGTCGCTCACTGCCATCAACCAGTTTGGCAAACATCACGCGAGCCTCAACTCCCGATGGAACTGAGTAGTTGCTGCCATCAAGAGTTAACTGGCCTGAGATGTTAGGAGCCTGAAGGCTCAGTTCAATAATTCCCCCAACAGCGCTCATTTCTTGATCGCCATCGAAAATCACTGGAGACCCTTCGATTATCTCGAGGGAGTACCACGCTGCATAAGTGTCCTTGAGGGGTGAACTGTTGACCTGCAAAGAGTAAGGCTGAAGAGTTGGGTCAAGGCCCGCAAGTGCTAGGGCAATTGGGCCG
>CBFIEQ010000086.1:0-1701 GCA_965661645.1 uncultured Aquiluna sp. | reverse complement strand
GTGAGGCATTGGGGCCGCGGGTAACCGGTCTCGAGAGTATTGAAGAGATTGTTAAAGCGGTAAAGAAGTGGGCAGATGCTAATCCAGGTGACTGGATTGTTGGTGGCGCGTATGATCGCTCACTTGCGACAACGTTCCTCGCAAGCTGGCTTGATGCAGAAATTCCAGATCGGCCGGTTGTGCTGCACGCAAGTGACCATCACACAATCTGGGTGAATAGCGAGGCACTGAAGCGAGCTGGGGTTCACGAGCGATTCCCAGAGGTAGCCATTGGTCATGCAGATCTAGACGAAGACGGTAGGCCTACGGGCACTCTTCGCGAATCAGGAGCAATGGAGATTGTGCTCAATGCGATTCCAGCAAGAACAATGCATCAAGAGCTGAGAGCCCTCCAATGGGCACACAGAGAGATGCTTAGCGTGGGTATAACGCAGGTTCAGGACGCCTGGATAGAGCGCGGGATGGCAGAGATCTATGTCGAAGCTTTAGACAGCAACCAGCTTGATGTCGCAACGAATCTGGCATTTCGAATCACTCCGGAGAACTTCGAAGAAGACTTCGAATACTTCAACCAACTCCGGCAGGAAATATCCGCTCGCAACAACCCTCTCTTGACTGTCAAGACCGCAAAATTCTTTGCTGACGGCGTTTTTGGGAGTGGTACAGCGGCTGTCCTGGAACCCTACCTGCCTGGAGGTCACGGTGAACCGGTCTGGGACGACATTCTTTTGGCGAGGGCAACAGCGAAATATGCAGCCGAGGGGTACCAACTACACGTTCATGCCATAGGTGACGCTGCGGTGCGCAGTTCCCTGAATGCTATTGAGGGTGGTCAGTCTGGATTGCTCCCAAGCGTCATAACCCATGCTGAGCTGGTGAACCACGAGGACATTCCTCGATTCGCGAAGCTCGGGGTAATTGCCAATTTTCAACCCCTTTGGGCGAAGCCAGACTCGATGTTGCTTAGCTGCAAGCATTGGCTTGGAGAGGACCGCCTGGAACAGATGTATGCCATGCGATCGTTTTTGAATGCTGGAGCAATGATTTCCTTCGGGAGCGATTGGCCCGTCTCATCACAAAATCCTCTTTTGGGAATCCAAACGGCCGTTACACGGCAGTACCAAGGGAAGGTTCTTGCACCCCAGGAGCGAATATCACTCAGCGAAGCGCTCGTGGCTTATACCGAGGCCGTGACCTACCAACTGGGCGGAAGCATTCAAGGCGAGGAAATTTGGCTTGATCAAGAACTATCGAAGGTTCCAGCCACTGAAATTGGTCAGGTAAAAGTGGTTGCGGTCAATCGCGCTGGTAAAACAATTTGGGAAGCTTAGGTTCTTAGTGGGGAGTGCGGGACTTGAACCCGCGACCGACGGAAATGAGTCTTAGTTACTCGCCACGGAGGCCGACGCACTCTCGATAAGCGCTGCGACGAGCGGGTTCGCGTCAGTGCGCCAAAAGCCGGCCAACTCCGTTTGGATCGACTGCCTAAGACGCAAAAGTTGGACCCGAGACGGCAAATGAGATCTCGCCGAGTCCTCCGGCACCAAGGCAACGCCAAGACCTGCAGACACAAGTGCGAGTTGGCTGCTGATGCTCCGAGCAGTGTGTGGTGTTTCAGGGGAAAATCCCGCGGCTCGACAGCAAGCCACAACCTGATCGTGGTAATCAGGAGAGATGTCCCTCTTCAGCCAAATCCACGGC
>CBFIEQ010000085.1:0-1717 GCA_965661645.1 uncultured Aquiluna sp. | reverse complement strand
CTGCCGCAATAACGGCTGGGGCAATAACTGCTGGTAGCCAGCGCTTTGAAACCTTCATGACCTACTCCTTAGAAGCTTTAGTGTCCTGAGTCTAAGAATCTAAACTCCAAACAGGCTGAGAATGTTTCTCAAACTTGTTTTTTAGACTCAGTTCAATAAAACTCTAGCAGCTGGAATTTATTCCCAGTCCTCGTCGATGACGCTTGGGTTCTCAGGATTACGATCCTGAATACCGTAGGGCTGCTTGTAGGCGGTTGACATCAGATCCAAGAAGGCCTTGGCGTCAAACTCCTCAGGACCCATCACACCCTTACCTGACCATGACCCGTTCGCGAGTAGCTCGAGAGCGATAACTGGAACCAGAGCTGTCTGCCAAACCACAGCCTGAGCGTCGTACTCTTCGGCAGTCCACTGGGTGTCGGCAACGTGGTAGAGGTAGGTGGCGCGAGGCTTGCCTTCCTTGTCCTTACCCGTAACCAGGGTTCCGGCACAGGTTTTACCTGTCATGGATTCAACAAGTGATCCTGGGTCTGGCAGCACCGCGGCAACCACGTCTCTTGGAGAGACCTGAGCACGACCAGACTTGGAGCGAACCCATACCGGGTTCACTCGGTCAAGGCCTAGTGCGTGAAGGGTCTTGAGAACACTGATGAACTCAGATCCGAGACCGTACTTGAAGTTCACGCGCTGAGCATCCATGGTGCGAGGCAGCATGGCTACCTCCTCGTGCTCCACGTTCACACACTTGATTGGGCCAATTCCCTCTGGGAATTCGAATAGCTCAGGCTCGGAGAATGGCTTGGTGGTGAACCAACCGCGCTCTTTTTCCCAAATCAGAGGTGGGTTCAGACACTCTTCAATCACAGTCCAGATCGAACACGAAGGGGCGCCGATCTCTTCACCCTCGTCGTTCACAACAACAAGGTTTCCACCATCAATGATTGTCACCTCATCTAGCTCTGAGAACAGGTGATCCGCCGCGTAGCGAGCAAAGATGTTGGAAATACCAGGCTCGGCACCGGTTCCGACCAGGGCCAAAAGGCCCTTGTCCGAGAAGTCCTTTGCCTTTGAGTACTGCCAGTCACCGAGTTTTTCGCCAGGGAGGTTGAAGGGGTCCTCTGGGTGCGGGTGGCTAAGGCTCATCGCCATGTCCATGTAGTTGGCGCCTGCTTCCAGCGCACCCTCCACGATGGACTGCACGAACTTTGGCTCAACCGCGTTCAGAATGTGAGTGATGTTGTGCTCCTGAGCCAAAGCTGCAACCTTGGAAGGATCGGAGGCATCAATTTGTGCCGCCTCAACTTTCTGTGCAATTTCGGGCTTGGACCACTCGTTAATCCATGCCACAGATTTCTCGGCACGGGAGATGTCGTAGTCAGCGACTACGAGTTTTTCGAAGAAATTACGATCAGCAGCGATTTTGACAATTGCATCGCCAACACCGCCCGCTCCTATGAGCAAGATGCGCATTTAGTTTCACAACCAGACAATTGACCGATTTATTTGACGGGCCCAGTCCTTGCCCTCATCCGTTGATATGCGCAAGCCTCTTTGGCGTCACTGCTAGTAACTGCGCCTTCATCAACGAACTACGACTCCAATTATGCAACTAAGTTAACGTTTTACCAACTAGCCCAGCTGGCGGATGGGCACAACCATCGGGGTCTTCCCGACTGGGTCCTCGATTACCCTCGCCAGAATGTTGAACGCGGCAGCG
>CBFIEQ010000084.1:0-1812 GCA_965661645.1 uncultured Aquiluna sp. | reverse complement strand
ATGTAAACCCTCACGCCATCTCGGAATTGTTCTTCTATTGCAGCAAGATCAAGCTGCCAGCGGCCTCCCTCCATTACCAATGGAGCATCGGCAACCTCACAACCAACCTCTTTGATCCAACCAAAAAAGGACGAGTAGACCGGGGTGTTTACCAGCACCCTTTCACCAGGGCTCGTGACCGCTCTCAGGATCTCAACCGCTGCGACTCCAACATCGGTCGCCATCTTGATTTGCGAGGGGTCAATTTGCCAACCCCAGCGATCTAGGGCAAAGCGCTCAAAGCTGGGTCCCAGTTCTGGAAGCGGACCAAGGTAGCCAATGTCGGAATTTGCGACCATCTCCAAAAGCTTGGATCTGATTGATTCTGCAACCTCGAAATCCATCTCGGCAACATGCATCGGAAGGACATCAGCCGGAAATCTGCGCCACTTAGAACTTGATCGGTTGGCGAAATTGCCAAAACTATCTGCATCAATCATTCTTCGATTATCGCAGGGCTTCTCACTTCAAGGGGCTGAAAATCAAGGTCAGCGCAATTGCAATCATTACAACCGCCACCAACGATTCAAAGACTCGCCAGAACATCTGGTTACCGACAAACCGGCTCAGCGTTGTGGCGAGGTAGCCAAGGGCAAAGAACCAGGTGAAGCTAGCAATTGCGGCACCGACCCCGAACAGCAACCTGTCTTCACCAAATTGGTTTCCGATTGTGCCCAAAAGCAACACTGTGTCGATGTAAACATGTGGGTTTAGATAGGTCAGCGCAGCGATGGTGCCCAGCACCTTCCAGCGATTTGAAACCACCTTCTCCCCCGGCACCAAAACCTCTGGGTTGATGGCACGCCTGATTGCTCCATAGGCAAACCACAAAAGATAAGCAGCACCTGCAAAACGCATTACTTCTAATAGGTAGGGAACCGAAACAATCAGCTGGCCAAGACCAAGGATTCCGGTGAAAACCAGCAGGGCATCGCTCAGGGCTGCAAAAATCACGACCATAAAGATGTAGTCGCGGCGAAGGCCCTGGCGGAGCACAAAGGCATTCTGAGCGCCTATTGCAATGATCAGCGTGAGTCCGGTCAAAAAGCCCGTGGAGACGGCTATCAAGTTTTTACCAACGCCCTGTAATCGAGTCTTGCCGTAAGCCCCATGTGCGGAACGGTCAACGCCCAGATTACAACGAGCAACAACCACAGCAACTGCTGAGAGAGATCAAAGCCTTGAGTCACACCCAGCCAGATGGTGAATCCAATCACGAGTAGCAGAGCCGGTAGGCCGGCACTGACGGCCTTCCAGAAAGCCTGTAGCTGCTTGCCACCCTCCAACGCGCGCTGAGAACTTTCAAGCTCTAGCGTGAGCCTTCCGGTGTGCCTAAAGGCATGCCAAAAACCAAAGTAGAAGGCAAATGCCACCAGCGGAGGGGCAATCAACGAAAGCCCTAGCAAAAGACCCAGATCAATAACGTTGTCAAACCTTCTGGCTATCAATTGCAGCAGCATTGCCAAAAGGCCAAAGCCAACAAAGAACCAGAAGACAGCTTCGGTGATTTCACCCGCCCAACCAATCAGCGCTGGGTTCACCTCGGTCAATGCCTGAGCTGTGAGTGGTGAGGTCAACGGCAGCATCACCGGCATGAATCCAGCCGCGATTGCATAGCTCAGCTTGGGGAACTTCTTCCTACCAGCCCTTGAATCTGCCTCTGTAATAAAAGACGCATCACCAATGCCAAAGTGGATTGCGCTCAACAAAACTATGAGCTGAAAGCCGATCAGGTTCTGCCAAAGGATTGCAGCGATCACCACACCCACGACG
>CBFIEQ010000083.1:0-2072 GCA_965661645.1 uncultured Aquiluna sp. | reverse complement strand
CGGTATCTTGACCCGTGTCGCAGCCCTGTTCGCGCGTCGAGGCTTCAACATCCAGTCTTTGGCCGTGGGGACCACCGAGGTAGAGGGTGTTTCCAGGATGACCGTTGTGGTGTCCCTGGATGGTCAACCACTCGAGCAGGTAACCAAGCAGCTCAACAAGCTGGTCAATGTTCTAAAAATCGTCGAGCTGGAAAATGACAATGCCGTTGCCCGTGACCACATGCTCGTCAAGGTGCGCACCGATGCCAGCACAAGATCACAGGTGTTAGAGGCGGTTACGCTGTTCCGTGCAAGGGTGATCGATGTTGTCAGTGATTCCGTGGTGATTGAGGTCACTGGAGACAGCGCCAAGTGCCAGGCCTTTATCAAGGTCTTGGAGCCATTTGGCATCAAAGAATTGGTTCAGTCCGGCGCAATTGCAATTTCGCGGGGTTCTAAGTCAATGAGCGAAAAAGTCCTGCGCTAGCTGGGCGAAGAAACTAACAAGGAGAAAAACAAGTGGCAGAAATTTTCTATGACTCCGATGCTGACCTAAGCATCGTTCAGGGGCGCAAGGTGGCAGTTTTGGGCTTTGGCTCACAGGGTCACGCTCACGCACTAAACCTCAAGGACTCCGGCGTTGATGTCGTGGTTGGTCTTCTCGAAGGCTCAAAGTCACGCGCTAAGGCGCAAGAGCAGGGCTTGACAGTGCTGACCCCCTCCGAGGCGGTCAAGTGGGCAAACGTAATTGTTGTGCTTGCACCAGATCCAAAGCAGCGCGATCTTTACACCAACGACATCGAGCCAAACCTAGAAGCCGGTGACGCACTGGTCTTTGGTCACGGTTTTGCTATTCGCTTTGGCTTCATCAAGCCACCGGCAAACATCGATGTCTTCTTGGTAGCTCCAAAGGGCCCAGGTCACCTAGTGCGCCGCGAGTATGTCGCAGGCCGTGGTGTTCCTAACCTAATTGCTGTCGAACAGGACTCAACCGGCAAAGCCATGGAACTAGGCCTCTCCTACTCCAAGGCAATTGGTGGAACCCGTGCGGGAACCATCAAGACCACCTTCACCGAGGAGACTGAGACCGACTTGTTCGGTGAGCAGGCAGTGCTCTGTGGTGGCGCATCGCAGCTAGTGATGTATGGCTTTGAGACCCTGACCGAGGCTGGCTACCAGCCAGAGATCGCCTACTTCGAGGTGCTTCACGAGCTCAAGCTAATTGTTGACCTGATGTATGAAGGTGGCATTGCCAAGCAGCGCTGGAGTGTCTCTGACACCGCAGAATACGGCGACTATGTCTCAGGACCAAGGGTGATTGACCCATCGGTCAAGGAGAACATGAAAGCAGTATTGGCCGACATTCAGTCCGGCGCATTTGCTGACAGGTTCATTGCGGATCAGGATGCTGGAGGCCCAGAGTTCAAAGCACTTCGCGACAAGGGTGCCGCACACCCAATCGAAGCCACCGGCCGCGAGTTGCGCAAGCTTTTCAGCTGGATCAAGAATGATGACGACTACCAAGAGGGTAGTGCGGCTCGCTAAAGACCAAAGTCAAAGGCCTCGGGGAAACCCGAGGCCATTTCTTTTTAGATTGAACTATTTGGTTACTGGCAGGTGCTTGGCCATTGCGATGATCAGCGGAACACCGATGGCAAAGTGAGTTGCCTGAATCCAGAAGATAGCGGCTAGGTCGGAGGTGCCAGAGAGCGGGGTTGCGATGGACGCCAAAAGCACCAACCAACCAACAATCTGGCCGGTCTTTCTAGGGGTTGATGTTTTTAGAAGTGCGCCACTGACTAGCCAAGCGCCAATGCCGCCAACTAGCGAGAAGATGACAAATGCGGGTGCTGGGATCGGTGCCCCCAGAGTTGATACCGTGAAGTCAACACCGATTGCTGATGCAATCGCCCAAACAGCCAAGACCGCCACAATGCCCATGGCGGTTGCAATCGCGAATGGCTTCAGTAAATCTTTGCGAGTCATAAAAACTCCGTTTCTTTGTTGATAGCGCAATGGGTTTTGCACTATCATCTTTACCATACCCCTGGGGGTATCAAACGAGAGGTTATTTTTCAACTATGTGCTCAACA
>CBFIEQ010000082.1:0-2168 GCA_965661645.1 uncultured Aquiluna sp. | reverse complement strand
GGCTTCAGTCGCAAGGCAACACGCTATTCGGAAAGGCTGATGATGTAAATGCCTTGTACCGAGTGGTCATTTCTCCCTCTGGCGCTGGAGACCCAAACCATGCGTTTGTCATCCGCGAATTCACGATCGAAGCAGCTCAACTCTCAGGCACAGAGCTGGAGCTAACAGCTCAGCTGCCCACACCGATGATTCGTTATCAAGTGCTCTGGGACGACCAGCTGGTCTCTAACATTGGCGGTTCGCTGCGATACCCCGATGACACCGAACACAATGTTTCGATCTGGGATGATGGAGCTCCTGCGGGCTTGGCGTTTAGTGCCCCCGGAAACTATGAGTTGACCATTGACCCGAATGATCGATTCGATGGGGCGAGCAGAACAGTCTTCCCGATTACGGTTACAGAGGTGGGGGGCGCGCTTCAAGCGACATTCCCTGGTGAAACCGAAACCGACGGTGTTTATCAGCTTGCGCTGGCTGCAGGAAACTTGCAGATTTATCCAGTCGACCCAACCGACGACAGTCTTTTTGGTCGCGATGAGGCTCACGCGAGGGTCTACACCGAGGAGGCAAACGGATATCGAGTCCACATCGCCGATGGAAGAACCAACGCGAGTGGCTTGGTGTCCATGAGCGTTAACCCCGGAACCTACGTCCTCGAGGTTGACCACCAGAGCGACAACTATCTCCTCGTTGCGAAGAAGCTCGATCTGGTAATTGCTGACGATGAATCCATCACCATTACGGATCCAGCCAATAGCGATGCAGTGATAGCTGCGGAATCAGACGGGACTTACAGGCTCGAGCTGGATACCGCTAACGTCTACGGCCGAGCAATGATTGATGACACCACTCCACTTGCGACCAACTGGCAGGAACGCGAGTGGGCCGATGTCAGCTTAAGAAAGAAGAACGCTTTTGGAGACTTTGAGTGGATAAACAAACAATCTCAAACTAACTCCCAGGGATACTTTGCCTTTAATGTCACAGAGGCTGGTGAGTACAAGGTCTACATTGAACCTCAGGGCTTTGAGGGGGTTGCCAAAACTGAATCCAACTCATTTGTGGTGACACAAGATGCCTTGGCAACACTAGATGAAGACCTTGGCAACATCACTATGGTTGCTCCCGGCTTCTATGTCAGGGCGATCAATCCACTAACTGACGCCGTGGCGACCAGAGCAGGTGTCGAAATCAGAACCGAGGATCGCTGGATCGACTGGATTGACACTGGCTCCTCAGGCAAGGCTGGCGTCGCCATTTCAGAGGCAGGCGACTACATCCTGGTGGTTCACCCTTCAGGAGACGGCAGCTCTCCAGGCACAACTAGGCGCAACTACGAGCTCAGTGTCTCTGGTGACCCGGGGTACTTCACCTACGAAATCGCAGGTGAGACAGCTGTTGATGGCGTTTACGACCTAGATTTGGGCGTGCCATCTTTGACCGGTGTCGTGTATGACCCGACTGGCAGCTCGACTGTTCGAGACGCACAGGTCATTCCAATTGACACGGTAAGCGGGGAGTCGCTCTGGGAGTACAGTGCTCAATCCAACTTCTTGGGGCAGTGGAGCATGGCACTTCCGGAGGGCAGCTACCAGGTATACGCACGAGCCCCTTGGGGTTCGGCAACCCTAGGCGATGGACCAAAGTCCAGCACCTTTACCGTTGATGCAAACGGAATCGCTACAGTTCCTTCAGGTCTTGATGCGAATGCATTTGACCTTTCACTCAGCCTTCCGACTTGGTCGGGAACAGTTGTTGTTCCAGGCACCACTGATGTCTTGCCAGGCACTCAGATTTGCCTAGTTGTTGGCACAAATGAGCAGTGGTACTGCGTGGATGCGAATAATGACGGCGAGTGGGCCATGTCTGCACCCGATGGTTTCACCGGCTTTGATGCAAACTCGAGACTGCATGTTCGAGAGTGGAGAACTGGAGACTACGCGGAGAAGCGCATCGAAGGGGATGCACTTGAAGCACTCTTCGGTGTCTACGTCGAAGGTAACACCTACGAGAACATAACCCTTGAGCCAGCAGCTCCAAACTTCGAAGTCACAGTGACTGCGGGTGGAGTGGCAGTTCCAAGAGTTTGGGTGAATGTTGACCGGCCAAACTTTGGTTGGCTCGGCGGTGGTGAAACCAACGCTGACGGTGTTGCCAAGATCTACCTG
>CBFIEQ010000081.1:0-2318 GCA_965661645.1 uncultured Aquiluna sp. | reverse complement strand
CCTTGCAGAACCTAGAACCAAACCAAAGATCAGACCATAGACAGTGATTTGCAGCGCCGGAACAACAATCAACCAGGCAACCCCGAGCCTGGAGCGCGCCGTTGAGGCTAAGAGTCGATACTTCGCAAGCGTCCATGCAAAACCGCGACGCTTGAAAACCTCGCTGAGATAAAAACTCAGCTTTGGTCTTTTGCCAACGCGCTCAAGGCCGTTGGCTGCAGCTAGATCAGAGAGCTTGCTCACTTCTCCAAATTCCTACCCAGGGCAATCACTCGCCAGCCAGCTTCTTGCCAGGCGTGATATGGCAAACAGTTGCGGCCGTCAATCACTGTCTTGTTTTGAACCAGATCACCAAACATTGCGGCATCTAGCTCTCGATACTCTTTCCACTCGGTGCCGACAATCACTAACTCAGCACCCGATGCTGCAGCGGTTAGATCCTGAACCGCGTTTAGTTCGGGGTGCTTGGCTGAGACTCCAGCGAGTGAGATGGGGTCATGGATCACAAGGTCAGCACCAAGTGCTTTCAGCCTGACTGCAACATCGAGTGCGGGGGAGTCTCTTAGGTCATCGCTGTCCGGTTTGAACGCAGCTCCGAGCCTCAGGATCTTTTTACCAACAACACTTCCCAGTTCTTGCTGGGCAAGTTCGATGACACGGTCTCGACGACGAAGGTTCACTGCGTCAACATCTGCCAGGAAGTCAACCGCTCTGCCAACACCCAGTTCGTCAGCTCTGGCCATAAATGCACGAATGTCTTTTGGTAGGCAACCACCACCAAAGCCAATGCCGTTTCTCAAGAACAGCTTGCCGATTCTGGCATCCATGCCAATGGCCTCGGCAAGGGCAACTGCATCAGCTCCGGCCGCCTCGGAGATCTCGGCCATGGCATTAATAAAGCTGATCTTGGTTGCAAGGAAGCTGTTTGCTGCGACCTTCACAAGCTCACTTGTTGCAACATCCATCACTAAAAATGGAGTCTGGCCGGCAGGGGATCCCGAGTCACCATTCAAGATCGGCTCATAGACGCTTCTCATTACCTGTTCGGTGTGTGAATCGCCTGACTCAACACCAATCACAATGCGGTCTGGGCGAAGTGAATCCTCGAGAGCAGTTCCCTCGCGCAAGAACTCCGGGTTCCAGCAGAGCTTTGCATCAAAGCCAGCCAGCGAGCTGAGTTTTTCTTGCAGCAACTTTGCTGTTCCAACTGGGACCGTTGACTTTCCTGCAACTACTGCGGTGGGGGAAAGGTATGGGGCAAGTGCTTCGGCAGCGGAGTGCAGATAAGAGGTATCGGCTGCATTGCTGCCCGCCAGCTGAGGTGTTCCAACACATAGAAAGTGAACGTCGGCATCTTTGGTGTTCTCGTCATGTGAACCCTGAAAGGTGATCCTGCCGGTTGCAAGGGTTCTGGTTAGTGCTTCATCCAAACCCGGTTCGTGAAAAGGTAGCTTTCCTCCTTGTAGTGCAGAGAGTCTTCTAGGGTCTGCCTCTATACCTATTACATGGTGCCCAAGCTCTGCCATTGCCACAGCATGCGTTGCACCCAAATACCCAAGACCGATAACGGTCACCTTCATGGCCATGGGGGAAAGTTTAGCTATCTTGCATTGGCAAAGCTCAGAGCCGCTAACGATCAAGACCGCAAACTAAGAAAAGCCAATGGCTTCAACTACCTGGTAGAACTATCAACCTAGAGCCAGGCAAGAACCGCATCGAGATTCAGGTTGATGGTGTCAGGGAGCGGTTCAGTACCTACACAAAGAAGTAGGGGTGGCCCTACCAAATTATCGAGGTTCCATCACTCCAGTGGGTTTATTCTGGTTGAAAGACCCTGGAGTGATGTGCCATGAAGAAGATTTTGTCCGCAGTTGCAGCACTGAGTCTTGGCCTTGTGCTCGTTCCACTCGGTGCGAACGCTACACCCCCAGCTGATTGTTCGGGGTATGAAGGTGCTGGCACAGAGGCAAGCCCCTTTTTGGTCGAGGACCAGGCCGGTCTGGCTGCTGTTTCTGATTGTGATGCAGCCTTTGGCGGCGGCACCTTTTTTAAGCAAACCACCGACATCGTTCTGACTGGGGACTGGGCACCGCTTGGTGTTTTTACCGGCAGCTATGACGGTAACTACAACTCAATCTCTGGGTTGAATGTCGACAACGAAGATTTTTGGGGGGCTGGTCTTTTTGAGGTCATTACTGGTGGAACAGTCAAACAGCTCACAATCATGGCGAACGATTTGGACTCTGAGAGCTACGCGGGCACTCTGGCTGCCTATGCCGAAGACGTGGTTATCGAGTCAGTTCGAGTGAAGGCCACCG
>CBFIEQ010000080.1:0-2396 GCA_965661645.1 uncultured Aquiluna sp. | reverse complement strand
CTACCTCGTTGGTCTTGGGTCTAATCTCTAGAACGTATCTGGGCTTACCGTCTTTGGCAGGCCTACCAATTCTCAACCCCTTGCGCTGCCCGATGGTGAAACCAACGTGCCCATCATGCTCGCCAAGTTCATTGCCCTCTTGGTCAACAATCTTGCCGGCATCTGATGGCACGAAGTCCCTGAGCCACTCTCTCGTATCGCCCTCTGGGATAAAGCAAATGTCATAGCTGTCGGGCTTATTGGCAACAGAGAGTCCTCTGGCATCGGCCTCAGCCCGCACCAGGTCCTTTGACGCTGTTGCACCAAGTGGAAACATCGAGTGAGCAAGTTGCTGCTGCGTCAAAACACCCAGGACATAGCTTTGATCCTTGGCCATTTCCAAGGATCTGTGCAATTCGAAATTCCCCTCATCGTCGGCAGTAACAGAGGCATAGTGGCCGGTGCAGACGGCATCAAAGCCAAGGGCTAAGCCTCTCTCTAGGAGTGCTGCGAATTTGATGCGTTCATTGCATCTCATGCAGGGGTTGGGAGTTCTGCCAGCCTGGTATTCAGCAACAAAATCATCAACAACATCTAATTTGAAGCGTTCTGAGAAGTCCCAGACGTAATAGGGAATGCCTAGCTTTGTGGCAGCTCGTTGCGCATCCATCGAATCCTCGATTGTGCAGCAGCCCCGAGATCCGGTTCGCAGTGTTCCTGGCATCCGAGACAGCGCTAGGTGAACACCGACAACCTCGTGTCCTGCCTCCACGGCGCGAGCAGCGGCAACGGCGGAATCTACTCCGCCACTCATGGCTGCTAAAACACGCATGGTTACAAGTCTAAGTTCTTGACGCTACCGCTTGGGCCTTGAGAGCCTTGGTGTAGGCATTGGCTATTGCTTGAACCGCAAAACTAACATCCTCGGGTTTTGAACTGTGCCCAAAACTCACCCTCAAACAAGCGGTTGCATCGGCCTCTGAATAGCCCATGCCCATCAGCACATGCGAAGGACCCAAAACACCGGCCTGGCAGGCTGAGCCGGCCGAGACGGAGAGCCCCTGCTCGTCCAGCAGGAACAACATCGAATCACTCTTTGTGCCGGGGAGAATCACGTTACTTGAATGCTCAACTCTGGGTGCATCACCGGCGGAGATCTTTGCCTCTGGAATTCGCTCGAGAAGTCGCTGTTCGAACTCATCTCGCAATTTCTTTAGTGCTGCCTGTCTTTTTGGCATCTCGGCCACAGATACTCTCACTGCCGTACTTAGCGCCTTTGCAAGTGGATAGCTCATGGTGCCGGATCTAAGCCCACGCTCCTGTCCACCGCCGTGAAGCAAAGACTCGGGCTTTAGGCTCCTTGCCACGATCAGGGCACCGACCCCAATTGGGGCGCCAATCTTGTGGCCGGAAATACTCATCGCAGCAAGGCCAGAGTCCTTGAAGCTAAGCGGCAGATGAGAAAGGGCTTGCACCGCATCTGAGTGAACCGGAATTGACCCTGCGATTTTGGTGACAGCGGTTATGTCGGTGATGATGCCAACCTCGTTATTCACCCACATCAAACTAATTAGCGCGATTCGGTCGCCAAATTCCTGCACCAAACGTTCGAGATCTTCTAAATCGATTTCCCCGTTAACCTTCAGCCTCACCAGCTCTAACTGGGCACCCTCGTGCTTGCAAAGCCATTCAATTGGGTCCAAAAGGGCATGATGCTCAATCGAACTTGAAATGATCACCGGCCTGGAAGCCTCTTCATTGCGCTCCCAAAAAATGCCCTTGATCGCTTGGTTATTTGATTCGGTGCCACCTGAGGTGAAAATAACCTCGCTTCGATTGCAGTCAACTGCAAGCGCCAACTCGTCTCTGGCGTCTTCCAGCAGAGCTCTTGTCGATTGGCCATGAGAGTGCACAGATTGCGGGTTGCCAACCTCGGATAAAGCAGCAACCAGTGCGTCAAGCGAAGCTTGCAGCACTGGCGTTGTGGACGCATGGTCCAGAAAGACCTTCATGTAATCAAGCCTAATCTTCCAAGAAAGCACTCTTTCGCTCTGTAGGGTTTACCGAGGTATCCCATGACTGAGCAAAACAATTTAGACAATCAGCCTCTCGGCCTTTCACTTAGTGAGGCTGGAGGGCAGTTCTCGGTCTACTCCGAATCTGCAGATGCGATTTCTCTTCACATTTTGGATCAAGACGATACCGCTAGCTCTCAGCATGAAATACCCCTTACACGGGCTGATGGTGGCATTTGGCAGGCCACTGATGAGCGTCTTCAGCGTGGGATCAAATACGTTCTTCGGGCCAGTGGCCCAGATGGTCCCAGGCACGCCTTTGACCCAGAGCGTAATCTGCTTGACCCTTACGCAAAGGGCTTGGTTCGAGAAAGCCCTAGGGACTACCACTGCGTTGGGATA
>CBFIEQ010000079.1:0-2539 GCA_965661645.1 uncultured Aquiluna sp. | reverse complement strand
TGATTGCGGCTGCGAAGGGGCGAATGTAGATGTCATACATCTCGCGCCAACCGGCTGACACCGGTCCGTGGTTTCTAGCAACCCTGGAAGAAGAGTGGCCCGCAAAGTGCTTCAGGGTTGCCACCACACCTGAGGATTGAATGCCTCGGACATATGCCGAGGATGCATGGGATGCAAGAAGTGGATCCTCTCCCATGGTCTCTTCGACTCTGCCCCAGCGGTAGTCGCGCACTACGTCCAAAACTGGTGCGAGTGCGTGGTGAACACCGGCGGATTTCAAGTCTTCTCCGATTGCGGTGCCAATTTGCTCAATTAGCTCCGGGTTGAAACTTGCTGCCAACCCCAGTGGTGTTGGGTAGGTGGTTGCACCCTTGGTGGCAAAGCCGGTGAGGCACTCCTCGTGGACGGTTGCAGGGATCTTGAGCCTGGTGTTTTGAATGATGTCGCGCTGGAGTTCAACGACTCTTTTGAGACCAACGGCTGCATCAAGGGGCTTGGTTCCCCAGACTCTGGTGAGGTGGCCCAGGCCATCTTTGGTGACCTCTTCCCAGCTGGGCTGCGCGGAGACCTCGGTGATAACGGGGACGTTGTCGGTTTGGGACTTGGTCTCTTCTTTGTGATCTCCAAAACCGAGCCAGATGCTGCCCAGTTGAGAAACTTTTTCTTCTAGGGTCATCTGATTCATCAAGATTTCTAGCCGGGTTTTTGGGTCTAGGGCCTTGTTTCTCCATGCAAAATCTGGCTCTTGCTGATTGCTTGCCGACATTGGCTACCACCTTAGAATGGGAATTACAACGTTTACCACAATAGCGAGTTTGCAAAGATGAGCAAGGTAAATTTGTTCAATCGCATTTGGGTTTTTGCATTACCGCCAAATTGAAGGGTCAAAAGATGTCCGGTCAAGAGCTGCAAATTGTTTTTGGTGATTCCAAGGCAACAGTTTCAACTATGGGCTCGGCGCTGGTGTCATTGACCCTCGGTGGCAATGACGTTACCCCTGAGCCAAGTAAGCCCTATCACCCTTATCACAGCGTGATGTTGGCGCCTTGGCCAAACCGGATCGCCAAAGGCAAATACCGTTTTGGCCAAGAGGACTATCGGCTTGAGGTCAACGAGGACTTTGGCAATGCCCTGCATGGCTTGCTCTTCGATAAGGCGGCCGAGGTGAAGCTGCACGAGGAGAACCACCTGGTTTTGGTTAGCGATATCGAACCAACCGAAGGATATCCATTCAGCGTCCAGGTTGAGATCTCTTTTACTCTGAGCGCTGATGGTTTGTCTGTTGAAACCAGCGCTAAAAACAATTCATCGGTTAGTTGCCCCGTGGGGCTCGGAACCCACCCGTTCTTTGTCTTCGATGAGGAGTCGACTCTTGAGGTCTTTGCAGAGCAGGCAGCTATTCATGGCGATGACATGTTGCCCATTCAAAACGTCGCGAGCTCCGAGGTTGGTTTTGGCTCAGGGGTGAAGCGCTCAATAGAGAAGCTGCCGCTGGACGTGCAGTTTGCAAACACCGAGGCTGTTTGCGCCATTTTGCGAACCAAGGACTGGGCCATGGAGATCTTTCAAGAGCGAGCAAATTGGCTCATGGTCTACACCACAGAGGAATACAACTGGGCTGATGGCAGAAACAGGGCGGTCGCAATTGAGCCACAGACCTGTGCTGCTGATGCCTTCAACAACAATCAGGGCCTTGTGATCTTGGAGCCCAATCAGACCACAAGCTTTGTTTGGGGAGCCAGGTCGCGGGCTGCCTAGTCACTCACTTTTGTCTTTTGAGGAACAATTGACAACAGTTTGGTAAACGTTGTAAAAAGAGCAGAGGAAAAACTAAACTAAAAATCACTCGGGCAAAGACCTCGGGTTCTAGCAAGGGAGCTACGTGAGCAATCTAAAAGCGACGCCACAGGATAAATTCACTTTCGGTCTATGGACAGTCGGCTGGACCGGTGCGGATCCGTTTGGAACACCGACCAGAGAACCGCTTGATGTTGTTGAGGCTGTTAACCGTCTTAGCGAAATCGGTGCCTATGGGCTCACCTTCCACGACGATGACCTGTTCCCCTTTGGTGCTAGCGATGAGGTTCGCAATTCCCAAATCAAGCGACTAACCGATGCTTGTGCTCAAACCGGTCTCAAGATTCCGATGATGACCACCAACCTTTTCTCCCACCCGGTCTTCAAAGACGGTGGCTTCACAAGCAATGACCGCGAGGTTCGTCGCTTTGCACTGCGCAAGGTTTTGCGCAACCTAGATTTGGCAGCTGAGCTTGGTGCCGAGACCTTCGTGATGTGGGGTGGTCGTGAGGGCGGCGAATATGACTTTTCGAAGGACTACTCAGATGCACTAGATCGCTACCGCGAGGGCGTCAATCTTTTGACCCAGTACGTCCTAGACCAGGGCTATGACATCAAGTTTGCAATTGAGCCAAAGCCAAACGAACCTAGAGGCGACATCCTGTTGCCAACCATTGGTCACGCCATGGCGTTTATTGAGACCTTGGAACACTCCGATTTGGTTGGACTAAACCCCGAGGTT
>CBFIEQ010000078.1:0-2598 GCA_965661645.1 uncultured Aquiluna sp. | reverse complement strand
CCTTGACCTAGCCAACCATGCGGGCGCTAGATCAATCATTATTTTGGCTGACGATGATGCTGAAAACGCGGACCTTGTCACTATGAAGACAGCCCTTGCGCTCGTGAACAACCCAAGTCGAAGCCAAGGCGAGTATCACATTGTTGCGGAGTTGCAAGAGCTTGAGAATCTTGAGCGCGCAAAGCTGATCTCAGATTCTGAGGTCAAGTGGATTTTGGCAGGTGACGTGATGAGCCGAATCATGGTGCAGACATCGAGACAGTCTGGCCTAAGCCAGATATTCCTGGACCTTTTGGACTTCGATGGCGATGAGATCTACTTCACCAGCCAGCCAAAGCTGGTTGGCAAAACCTACCTGCAAGCTCAGCACGAGTTCTCAAACTCATCTTTGATTGGCGTTTTGAGGGATGGTGAGGTTTCGCTGAACCCTGCCAGGACCATGAAGATCAAAGACAGTGACCAGCTCATTGTTGTTGCCCCCGATGACAGCATGATCCACACCTCTGACAGCTATAGCTTCGACAAGGCAGCTATCTCAAATAGCAAGATCGCCAGCCCGAAGCCAGAAAAGATTCTGATTCTTGGGCAAAACGAAAATCTGCCGGTGATCCTCTCCGAGCTCTCGCAGTATGTTGCCAAGGGTTCTAGCGTCACGTTGGTTTCAGACCGCCCAAAGATGGAACTACCAACATTTGAGAGCCTCAAGCTCAGCTTCGTTGCGGGAGACCCAACCCTTCGGGCAACCTTGGACAAGGTCAAACTGCAAACCTTTGACCACATCATGGTTTTGGCTAATCGTGAACTAAGCGCAGAGCAGTCCGATGCGATCACCCTAATCACCCTGTTGCAGCTAAGGGCAATCGCCAAAAAATCAGGCAAGAGCTTCAACATCGTCACCGAGATGCTGGACGATAAGAACCGGCAGCTGGCCGAGAGCGCTGAGGCTGATGACTTCATCGTGAGTGATCAGCTGATCGGTTTGATGATGTCCCAGATTGCAGAAAACAGCGATCTGGCCGACGTCTTTAGCTACCTGTTCTCATCCGAGGGTTCAGAGATCAGCCTGCACCCCGCCAGTTGGTATGTGAAGCTTGGTGAAACAGTCGACATGCACGTCCTTATCGAGGCAGCGGCCAAGCGCGGTGAAACAGCGATTGGTTATCGCAAAGCCGAGCTCGAGTCCTCTCAGCAGAACGCCTATGGTGTTGCACTGAACCCCGAGAAGGTTCGTAGGTTCAAGCTGGTTGAGGGTGACAAGGTGATCGTGCTAGCCGAGGGCTAGGCACTAACCATCACACTCTCATAACCCCTAAGCACAAAGGTCGGCCTCAGAACCGGCTCCTTTGCTAGGGCCAGATTCGGGAAACTCTCAATCAGCATTGGCAGCGCTGTCGACATCTCAAGGCGAGCTAGTGGCGCTCCAATGCAGAAGTGAATTCCCGCACCAAAGCCGATGTGTGGATTGGGGGAGCGCGTCAGGTTCAGCTCGGTTGGTCTTTCGAAAATCTCATCGTCGTGATTTGCGGATCCCAAAAGCGCCGCAATCTTTTGGCCTTTTTTAATCTCAACGCCACCAACCGCAGTGTCCTCAGTTGCTGTTCGCTCAAACAAATGCAGCGGTGAATCAAAGCGTAAAAACTCGTCAACCGCTGTTCCAGCAAGTTCTTTCGGTTGTGCTTTTAGCTTCTGGAGCTCGCCATCATTGTTGAGCGTGGCGACCATGCCGTTGCCAAAGCCATTGACGCTGGCTTCGTGCCCGGCGTTCAAGAGCAGCACACAGGTTGCTATTAGCTCGTGGGTGTTTAGTCTCTCACCATCTAGCTCGACTGCTGCAAGCTCAGAGATCAAATCACTGCCGGGGTTTCGCTGTCTTTCGAGCATAAGGTTTTCAACATATTGAGCGAACTCCTCGGAGGCTCTTTGAGCCTCGAGTTTCTCTTGGTCGCTTGGCGAAACCTCATACATTTTCACAATCGCCTGCGACCAGGGGCGCAACAGGTGCTCTTCGGATTCGGGAAATCCCAACAGGTGGGCGATGACGCGAACCGGCAGGGGTTCGGCAAAATCGGCAATCAAATCAAACTCGCCGCTCATCTGGAGTTTGGCCTTGGCTTCGGTTATCAGGTTTTCAGTGATGGATTGAATCTGGGGCTCCAAAGCCGCAATGGTCTTCGGGTTAAAGGCCTTCATCACCAAGGATCTGAGCCTGGTGTGTTTTGGAGGCTCCGAGTCCAGAATGGAATCAGCGTGCAGCCAGTTGAAAGTTTCCCACTGAGATTGTGGTTCTTTGGGGTTGAAGATTCTGCCAAGCTTGCGATCTCTGAGCACCTGGTTGGCGTCGTTGTATTTGGCGGCTAGAAAAACTCCAAGCTCCTGATGCCAAACCGGTTTTCCTATCGCCCTGAGTTCTGCGAGCTGTGGGTAGGGGTTTAGTACAAAGTCTTGGTCACTGAGATTAATCATTTGGCTTTAGTTTTATGTTCTCAATGTCGATGCGCTCTGCTTGGAACGAGTTGACGCTGTGATCAGAGGGGTAGCCAAGGGCAATGCCATAAAGCAGTTTGTATTTTTTTGGAACTTTGAACTCGTCTCTCACCG
>CBFIEQ010000077.1:0-2833 GCA_965661645.1 uncultured Aquiluna sp. | reverse complement strand
ATCTTCCCGGCCAAAGAGCTCTTTGTCGCAGGCACTCCGCACTTCTCAACCGCAGAGTTGGCAATTGAAGAGAGCTGGATCAAGGGTGCCGCACCAATTCTGGCTGCCAACTTTGAATCGGTGAACATTGTCAATCTCAACAAGGACGTTCCCGAGAGCTTTGTCTTCGATGTTGCGCTAAGCGAGATCTATGAGATCAACACCAACTACGAACAGCCACCGGTTGACCTCAGGGGCCTAGACCTAGAGCAAAAACTAGAACCAAACACCATCGAGCGCTCTCAAATCTTCTGCAACAACGAGGGGCAAAAGTATTGCGAGCTCGTGATTGCCTGGGATCAAAATTCAACCGGTGAGTTCACGGCCGTGAGAATCCAAGACGAGCTTTACGGCATCGTTGCCAACAACCTACTTGCAGAGCTGGTGGGCTGATGGAGTTTTTGTTTGAGCTTGCCGTTATGGCGCTGCTAATGGCCTCCGGCATAAGTGCCGGCTACCTCCTTGGCCTAAGGGGTCTGGTTTTGATTCCAGCGGCCGTTGCTCTAGCCGCTGCAATCAGGGTTGTCAGTTACTCGTTCTTGGAGCTAACCGGCTTGGCTCAGGCTGGGTTCCTGGTTTGGGTCTCGCTGTCAGTGCTGTTGTTGTTGGCAGCACTTATTAGGCACTTTGGGGCCAAAGACTATTTGCTCTGGCTCGGGGTTGGGTCAGTAGCTGCTTTGGTTTCAGTTTCGGTGACTCGCGGTCTTGGCCTTCGGGGCATTCCCCACTCGGATTCGCTCTGGATTCTCTCGCTCTCGGATCTGATTCAACGAGCTGGTGATCTGGAGATTGTTGGTGGCAGGACCGCGATCAAGCGCGGCTTTAGCTTCCCGCTGCTTTTGTCACTTGGTCCTCAAGGTGAGATTCTCTCGGGGTTGATCGTGCTGATTTTTGTTGCATTGGTCTTTGCAACTCTCTGGGCGGTGCGCACTCTGGCACCACAGCTAACTTCTCGTCAGTGGGTTTGGATCTTGGTGCCGGTTGGCATCTTGCTCCTGAGCGCGCCAATCGTTGGCAGAGCTGTGCTGTATTTGAATGGACACACTCTCACCGCTTTGGGAGTCACTCTTGCAGCGACCGCGGTTGCGATCAGCGTTCGCGATCAGATGCTTTCAAGGCAGAACCTGCTGCTAGTCGCACTTGGTTTGATGCTGATTAGCACCACCAGGCCAGAGGGGGTCGCCTTTGCGGCAATCATCGCGGCTCCGCTAATTTCAAGGCGCTGGATTAGCCGCTTCGATGTTCGCTTGATTGCTGGCAGTGCACTTTTAAGCTTTGGCCTTTGGATATATGTCTACGATGCCTACATTGCCAATCTGCTCAGGCTCTATGACGAGCGCTTTCCAATTGCGATGCTTTTGGCAACCTTCTTAGTCGGTCTCAAGATCTTTGATTTCCTAAGGTTCAGACTGGTTCCGCTTGCTGCGATTGGCATGGGATTGCTGTTTGGGTTTGTGCTTTTCACAAACCTAGATTCGCTTCAAGCTGACCTGATGGCTCAGTTTGAGAACATGTTCTTAGGGGCTGGCTTCTGGGGCAGCTTCTTCATAGGACTGATACCAACCCTGATCGCAATTGGCAGAAAGGGTTTGAGCGTTCAATATCAAACCCTGCTCACAACCAGCATCCTGATGTTTGTTGGCAGCTTTGTTGCCAAGTTGATGGATGGTGGTTTGGTTGGAGATCCAACCCTTGGCAGGGTTGGTTGGACAGACTCGTTGAACCGAATGTGGTTGCATGTGTTTGCTATCTTCTTGGTAACCGCTATCGTCGGCCTAGCCGAGCGCATCAAGCAGCTTGAGAGGATTACTGCATGAAGCTGTTTATTCAGATACCTTGCCTAAACGAAGCCGAGTTTTTGCCGGCAACCCTAAAGGCGCTGCCTCGCGAGGTCGAGGGATTCGACGAGGTCTTCTGGCTGGTAATCGATGACGGCTCAGATGACAACACCGCCGAGGTCGCCCTGGCTGGAGGCGTTGACTACGTAGTTCGCTTTAGCCACAACCAAGGTCTTGCAAGTGCCTTCCAGGCCGGTGTTGATGCCTGCCTCAAACTAGGTGCTGATGTCATCGTCAATACCGATGCCGACAATCAATATGATGCAAGCGCGATCCCAGCACTGGTGAAGCCAATCCTTGATGGCGAAGCAGATGTCGTGGTTGGAGACAGAGACACCAAGAACGTAAAAGAGTTCTCCTGGCTAAAGCGCCGACTGCAAACCTTTGGCACCAAGGTGGTGCAGAACTTCTCGGGAGTTCCAGTCACCGATGCAACAAGCGGGTTTAGGGCTTTTGACCGCGAGGCTGCGATGCAGATCAACCTGGTTTCAAAGTTCACCTACACAATCGAGTCTTTGATTCAGGTCAATGAGGCATCGCTAGCTCTCACCAACACCCCGGTCAAGCGCAACGATTCGGTTCGACCATCAAGATTGTTTGGCTCCACCTGGAAATACATCAGGCGCAATGCCTGGACCATGATCAGAATCTATTTGCAGTATCGACCGCTTAGGTTGTTCATGCCGCTGGGCATCTTCTTGTTCGTGCTTTCGATTCTGAGCTTTATGCCATGGCTGATTGACAATCTAAATCCGCCCGCCACCCCTCACATCCAGAGCGTGATCATTGGAGCGGTGCTGTTTCTGTCGGCGGTGCAGGTGATGCTCTATGGCGTCATCGCCGACAGTATTTACTCGGTGCGCTCACTAACCTCAAAGACTCTGAAGCGAGTCAGAGACATTGAGCTCAAGGTGGGCGTTGAACCTCAGGTGACCAAAAAGCGTGACTGAGCCCTT
>CBFIEQ010000076.1:0-2852 GCA_965661645.1 uncultured Aquiluna sp. | reverse complement strand
GAAGGCTTTAGGACAGCGCTTACCTCGCTGCTAAATAAATATGCACGTGACAAGAATCTGCTGAAAGAAAAGGACGAGAACCTAACCGGTGACGACGTTCGCGAGGGTTTGACCGCAGTTGTTTCAGTGAAGCTAACCGAACCTCAGTTTGAGGGTCAGACCAAGACCAAGCTCGGTAACACCGAGGCCAAGGCATTTGTTCAGCGCGTGGTCAATGACCAACTCGGCGACTGGTTGGAGCGCAACCCCGTGCAGGCCAAAGAGGTAGTCCGCAAGGCTATTCAGGCAGCTAGCGCAAGGCTCGCTGCTAGAAAGGCACGGGAGGCAACCCGTCGCAAGGGTCTTTTGGAATCAGGCGGCATGCCTGGAAAGCTACGCGACTGTTCATCGAGAGACCCGGTTGTTTCCGAGATCTACATCGTTGAGGGTGATTCTGCAGGTGGTTCAGCCGTTCGAGGTCGTGACCCAGAGACCCAGGCAATTCTTCCGCTTAGAGGCAAGATCCTCAACGTCGAGAAGGCAAGACTCGATAGAGCCTTGGCAAACACTGAGGTCCAGGCCTTAATCACCGCTTTTGGCACCGGGATCGGCGAGGACTTCGATGTCAGCAAGATCCGCTATCACAAGTGCATCTTGATGGCCGACGCCGATGTTGATGGCCAGCACATCAGAACACTTTTGCTCACGCTGCTCTTTAGATACATGAGACCACTGATCGAGCACGGCTATGTCTACATGGCACAGCCACCACTGTTCAGGATCAAATGGTCAAACGCCGAGCACGAGTACGTCTTTACCGACGCTCAGCGCGAAGAGGCTTTGGAGCGCGGTCTTGCTGCAGGCAAGAAGCTTCCCAAGGAAAATTCCATCCAGCGCTACAAGGGTCTGGGCGAGATGGACTACGACGAGCTTTGGGAAACCACAATGAACCCGGCCACCAGAACCCTGTTGCAGGTAACTCTGGACGATGCCGCCCTGGCTGATGAGGTGTTCTCAACCCTGATGGGTGAGGACGTTGAAAGCCGCAGAAACTTTATTCAGCGCAACGCCAAAGACGTTCGTTTCTTGGACATCTAGGCGGGAGAGATAGACATGTCAGAAAATCAAATGGACAAAATAGAGCAGATCGACCTACAGGTCGAGATGCAGCGCAGCTATCTCGACTACGCAATGAGCGTTATTGTCGGCCGAGCATTGCCAGACGTTAGAGACGGCCTAAAGCCAGTACACCGCAGGGTTTTGTATGCGATGTATGACGGCGGCTACCGCCCAGACAAGCAGTTCTCGAAGTGTTCGAGAGTTGTTGGCGATGTCATGGGTCAGTTCCACCCGCACGGTGACAGCGCTATTTATGACACCCTGGTGCGTTTGGTTCAAGACTGGAACCTGCGCTACCCACTGGTTTGGGGTCAGGGCAACTTCGGCTCCCCAGGCAATGACCCAGCTGCTGCGCCAAGATACACCGAGTGCAAGATGGCGCCACTTGCCATGGAGATGGTCAGGGACATCGACGAGGAAACCGTTGATTTCCAGGACAACTACGACGGTAGGACTCAAGAGCCCACCATTTTGCCTTCCAGGTTCCCAAACCTTTTGGTCAACGGTTCAATCGGTATCGCCGTTGGTATGGCGACCAACATCCCGCCCCACAACCTCAGGGAAATCTCAGCTGCAGCGCAGTTCGTGCTCTCAAATCCTGAAGTTACTGGCGAGGCTTTGGTTGAAGAGCTAATCAAGATCGTCAAGGGCCCCGATTTCCCAACCGGTGCCCAGATTCTCGGTCGCAGGGGCATCGAAGATGCCTATCGCACCGGCCGTGGCTCAATCACAATGCGAGCAGTTGTCAACGTTGAAGAAATTCACAATCGCACCTGCCTTGTTGTCACCGAGCTCCCCTACCAGGTAAACCCAGACAACCTCGCGTTGAAGATCGCGGAGCTAGTTAAAGAAGGCAAGCTCACCGGCATCGCCGACATCCGCGATGAGACCTCGGGACGAACCGGTCAGCGCCTTGTGATTGTCCTCAAGAAGGACGCGGTTGCAAGGGTTGTGCTTAATAACCTCTACAAGTACACCCAGCTGCAGGAAAACTTTGGTGCCAACATGTTGGCACTGGTCGATGGTGTGCCAAGAACACTCTCAATTGATGGTTTTATAACCAACTGGGTAGAGCACCAGATCGACATAATTGTTCGCAGAACCCAGTACAGATTGCGCAAAGCCGAAGAACGCGCGCACATCCTGCGTGGTTATCTCAAGGCGCTAGATGCTCTTGACGACGTAATCGCACTAATCCGCAGGAGCGCAACCGTTGAGGATGCTCGCGATGGCCTGATCAAGATGCTGGAGATTGACGAGCTGCAGGCCAGAGCCATTCTGAACATGCAGCTTCGCCAGCTCGCTGCACTGGAGCGCCAGAAGATCATCGACGAGGCTGCCGAACTTGAGAGGCAGATCGCAGAATTCCAGCGCATCATTGCCGACCCTGCAGCCCAGCGCGCAATTGTCTCGGAAGAGCTTGAAGAGATTGTTGCCAAGTATGGCGATGACCGACGCAGCGAGATTTTGTTGGGCTACGACGGTGACGTCAGCATGGAAGACCTGATTCCGGTCGAGGAGATGGTTGTCACGCTAACCACCGGTGGCTACATCAAGCGCACCAGAAGCGATAACTACCGCCTGCAACACCGCGGTGGTAAGGGTGTGAAGGGTGCGAGCCTTAGGGCAGATGATGTGGTGCAGAACTTTATCGTCTCAACAACCCACCACTGGCTAATGTTCTTCACAAACACTGGTCGGGTCTACAGATCCAAGGTCTACGAGATCCAAGAATCCGGAAGAGATTCCAAGGG
>CBFIEQ010000075.1:0-2881 GCA_965661645.1 uncultured Aquiluna sp. | reverse complement strand
CACCGTTCAGAAGCGCGATTGCCATACCAGCTGCGACAGCTGCTAGCTCACGGGTGTCCTTGAAGATGGTGGAGTACTGCTCACCAGCAAGCATGGACTTGACCGATAGCACCTCAGCGTCCTGACCAACAATGGTTGGCAGGCTGTCTGCGGTGTAACCAGCGTCAGTCAAAGCGGCAATGATTCCGCGGCTTAGACCGTCGTATGGTGAAAGAACACCGGTAACAACTGAACCGTCAGCGTAGTTACCTACAAGGATGTCCTCCATACGCTTCTGTGCAACTGCTCCATCCCAACGAAGGGTGGCAACCTGCTCAATAGTGGTCTGGCCGGACTTCACAACTAGAACGCCTGAGTCGATCAGTGGCTGCAAAACGCTCATTGCTCCGTTGAAGAAGAAGAAAGCGTTGTTGTCATCCAATGATCCAGCGAATAGCTCGATGTTCCATGGACCAGCAGCGTTTGGACCGTCAGCCGAGGTTGAACTCTCGGATGCGAAAACGCCCATGCCAACCAACATAGAAGTTGCCTGCTGAACACCTACCTGGAAGTTGTCGAAGGTGGCGTAGTAGTCAACGTTCTCGCTGTCGCGAATTAGGCGGTCGTAGGAGATAACTGGAACGCCAGCATCCTTAGCGGCCTGCAATACGTCAGTTAGCTGAGTACCGTCGATGGCAGCAATGATCAGTGCCTTGGCACCCTTGGTCAACATAGCTTCAAGCTGGTTAACCTGGGTTGGGATGTCGTCCTCAGCGTACTGAAGGTCAACATCGAAGCCAGCGGCCTCCATCTGAGCCTTGATGTTCTCACCGTCGGAAATCCAACGGGTTGAGGACTGAGTTGGCATCGAAACACCAATTAGGCCACCCTCGGTGGTTGAGGTTCCGGTGTCAGAACCTGCGGTGCTAGTTGGTGTGGTGGTGGTGCCACCAGTTGCACAACCCGCTAGAACCAGTGCCGAAGCGGATGCGACCGCTACGAGACCTAGTAGTTTCTTGAACAATTTGTTCCTTTCGTGCTCGGTCGGACTCCCGAATGATTTTTCCAGTTGTGTCCATCTCAACTGGAATCGAATCCGCAGCTACTGGCTCTAGGAGCCAGTAAGGAGCGAAACTATTTGGCGAAAGCTGCCAATCGATAACTGCCTTGTTACCGCTAACATCTTTACGGGTTTAGTTTGGCACCTGTTCAGCAAAGCGGGCAACAGTTTTGATAACTCTCCGCACACTTTTTGATAACAAGCCCATAACAAGCAGCTATTGAAAGGGCTGTGCAGAGTTTTGGGATTGGCGTTTCATGCCTCAGCTGACCTGTTCAGCCGCGCTTTTGACCGCAGCCAGGCCCGATGTGTATCTCGCTAGATAGTTTTGGTATCCAGCGATCTCATCTTTTGTCGCAGTTGATGTCTCGGTCTCGACGCTATTGAAAACCTCGTGGTTCAGATAACTGCCGAGGTCTTGATGGCCAGAGGCGGCGAACGCCGCGAGAATTGCCATGCCCCAGGCTCCTCCCTCGGAAGCCGAACTGCTTACCGACACCGGCGCTTCGATTGCCGCTGCCAAGAGTTTTTGGGCAACTCCTGCAGTTCTAAAGATGCCTCCATGAGCGCTCATGACAGAAATCTCGACGCTCTCCTTTTTGAGCACATCCATACCAATACTCAGAGTTGCAAAAACTCCAAAGACTTGTGAGCGCATGAAGTTGGCCAGCGAGAAGTTGCTGTCTGGAGTCCTGATTGTCATTGGCCTGCCCGCTGGCAATCCAGTGATTGGCTCGCCAGCCAGGTAGTTGTAGGCAAGAAGTCCGCCCGCATCCGATTCGCCAGTTAGAGCCTGCTTAAACAAAAGTTCGTAGACCCCGTCAGTGCTGAGGTGACCACCGGAGAGTTTCGAAAACTCGTCGAAAACATTGACCCAGGCAGCAAGCTCGCTTGCGCCGTTGTTGCAGTGCACCATCGCGACTGGATCTCCCGAGGGGGTGGTGACTATGTCAAGCTCGTGATGAATCTGAGTCAGCGGGCGCTCCATGACAACCATGGCAAAGATGCTGGTTCCGGCACTGATGTTGCCCGTTGTCGGTGCAACTGCGTTTGTCGCAACCATTCCCGTGCCAGCATCGCCCTCTGGTGGGCACATAGCAGCACCGGCCTGTAGCTCGCCGGTCGGATCAAGCAGTTTTGCGCCTTGTTCAGTTAGCGCTCCGGCACTCTGGCCTGCAGCCAAGACCCCAGGAAGAATTTCGAGCAGGTCTTTTTTCAGATCTGAACTTTGATTGAGCTCTTGAAACTTGCTCACTAGCGTCTGGTCATAAGTCTTGGTAGCGGGATCGATTGGGAACATTCCTGAGGCATCTCCGATGCCCAGCACCTTTTCGCCCGAGAGTTTGTAGTGGACGTAGCCGGCGAGGGTGGTGAGGAAGTCAATGTTTGCAACGTGCTGGGACTTCTCCAAAATCACTTGCTGGAGGTGGGCGATTGACCAACGCAGGGGGATGTTTACACCGAACAGCTCGGTGAGCTGATCGGCTGCTTGCTGGGTATTGGTGTTGCGCCAGGTCCTAAAGGGAACCAACAGTTCATCACTTGAATCAAAGGCCAGATAGCCGTGCATCATTGCCGATACGCCCAACGAATTTAGCTTGCTGATCCGGACACCGTGCTGGCTCTCGCAATCTTGCTGCAAATTGGCAAAGGTTTCTTTGAGCCCGTGCCAAACCTGATCGAGTGGATAGCTCCAAAGCCCGTCAACCAGTTGGTTCTCCCACTCAAATGAGCCAGCTGCGATCACTTCGTTGGGGTCTTCGCCAATCAGGATCGCCTTGATTCGAGTGGAGCCAAGCTCAATTCCGAGGTTCAGCTGGCCCGCGGTAATCAGTTCTTTAG
>CBFIEQ010000074.1:0-2947 GCA_965661645.1 uncultured Aquiluna sp. | reverse complement strand
CTCTACCAATTGAACTACCGCCCTAAAGTTGCCATCGCCATCAACCTAGAACAGGCACGAGGCTTGGTTTCAGGTGCCACCTAGAGAAGACACACTTCTAGATTGGAATCTATTTAGTGAGTTTTCGCCAGATTAGTTTTCGGCAGATGTCAACTTGAAAGAGTTTAGGGGTTAAATCCCTTATCCGCAATGCCCATGATTGCCAATCCAGAGCAGGCGATACCCAAGTATTCTTGCACCATGTCGCATTCCAGAATTTCTTCTCGCATCGCAGCCATCGCTGAGAGTGCAACCCTGAAGGTTGACTCAAAGGCAAAAGGCCTAATTGCGCAAGGTCGCCCGGTCATCTCTTACGCAGCTGGAGAGCCAGATTTCCCAACCCCGCAGCACATTGTTGAGGCTGCCGAGCGGGCCGTGGTGGACCCGAAGAACCACCGCTACACCATGGCCATTGGTCTTCCCGAGATGCGCGAAGCAATCGTGGAAAAAACCAGGCAGGATTCTGGCACCGAGGTAAAAGCCAGCCAGGTGATTGTCACAAACGGTGGCAAGCAGGCGGTCTATCAGTCCTTTGCGGTCATCATCGACAAGGGTGACGAGGTATTGGTTCCAGCCCCCTATTGGACCACCTACCCTGAGGCCATCAAGCTTGCCGGCGGCAAGCAGGTTGATGTCTTTGCTGGCAGTGACCAGGGTTACAAAGTAACCGTTGACCAGCTCGAGGCCCACTACACAGACAAAACCAAGGCACTGCTTCTTTGCTCACCTTCAAACCCAACCGGTGCGGTCTACTCGAAAGAGGAAATCACCGCAATTGGCAACTGGGTGGCATCCAAGGAAAACCTCTGGGTCATCACCGATGAGATTTATCAGAACTTGGTCTATGACGGCATCAAGGCCTACTCGATCACCGAGCTAGTTCCAGAGATCCAAGACCGCACCATCATGGTCAACGGTGTAGCCAAGAGCTATGCCATGACCGGTTGGCGCCTGGGTTGGATGATCGCCCCAGATGACGCTGCCAAGGCAGCCGCAAACCTGCAATCACACCTCACCTCAAACGTCTCCAACATTTCTCAGAGAGCAGCAATCGCTGCACTCACGGGAGATCAGGAGCCGGTGAAAAAGATGCTGGAAGCGTTTGATCGTAGACGCAAGTTGGCCGTTGCTGAACTCAACAAAGTGCCGGGGTTTGTCACCCCAAACCCGCAAGGTGCGTTCTACGTCTACCCAGATGTGTCGGGCTTGATTGGTAAAAATGTCGCGGGTAAAACCTTCGCATCTTCGCTAGAGATTGCGGACTTTATTTTGGATGAGGCTGAGGTCGCGCTGGTTCCAGGGGAGGCGTTTGGTCCAAGCGGTTACCTACGTCTTAGCTATGCACTTGGTGATGACCAATTACTCGAGGGTATTCAACGATTGCAGAAGCTGTTTGCCTAAAAGCCAATGAGGTTGGGCTCTGGAATCAAATTGATTCCCCACCTTGCAGCCACTCGCTCCTGAATGTATCTCGCAAGTTCAACAATTTCCTGGCCACTCGCCCCGCCACGATTCGTGATTGCCAGCGCGTGCTTATTCGAGATTCCAGCCTTTGACATCGGCAACGTATAGCCCTTGGGGATCCCGGAATTCTCTATCAACCAACCGGCAGAGAGCTTGATGTCATCACTGTTGGGCATGCTCCAGCGCTGCATGTCCTCTGGAAACTCGAGACTCTTTTGGTAGCTCACGACTGGGTTGGTGAAAAAGCTACCGCAGCTCACGCTGTCTGGGTCCTCAGGCCTAACCACCATCCCCTTTGAGCTTCTGAGCTCAATTACGGTGTCCCTGACAACCGCAAGGGGCAGCTGGGAGCCGTAGGGTTCACCAAGGTGATTCGTGATCTGCCCCGAAGCCATTGGAACAGATAGGCCGCCTAGTTTTTGTAGTTCAAATTCGACCCAGCCGATGACCCCCTTCAGGCCTCGCTTAAGAGCACTGTTGCGATAGGAGAACTCAAAAAAGCTAGCGGGTTTGATTTCGACTTCGTGCGTCTCTCGATTCAAGAATTCGATCTGGGTAATGACCTCAGAAACCTCTTGGCCATAGCCACCGACGTTCTGCACCGGTGTCGCGCCAACGCTTCCGGGGATGCCGCTCATGGCTTCAATGCCTGCATAACCACGCTCTACGCACCACGCCACAAACTGATCCCAGTCTTCCCCGGCTTGAACCCTGAGTGTGATCTTGGAATCGTCTTCTGAGACGACCTCGATGCCCTTGTTGCGAACCAGGATGACGTTCAGGTCTGTGAGGTCGTCAGCAAAAACGGTGTTTGAACCACCGGCTAGAACTTGAAATGGCTCATCTTCTGACCAAGCAGCAATCGCTGCTTGGTATAGGTCTTCGGCGGTTTCGCAAGTTGTTATGGACTTTGGAACGCCGCCGACCTGCATGGTGGTCAAAGAGCTAAGTGGTCTGCTCAAAGCTGCACCCAAACCTGTGCTTTGCCAAGCACGTTGTTCTCCTCGAAGCTGCATGTCAGGTCAACACGAACTTTGTTGGCCTCTTCATCCAGTTGGGCAACAGTTGCAGTGATGTTGAGGGTTGCAGATCCTGCTGCAGGAACCACCACTGGCTTGGTGAAGCGCACGCCGTAGTCAAGAATCCTTGCTGGATCTTGGACCCAATCAATCACCGGCTGAACAGCTAGTCCCATGGTGAGCATTCCATGAGCGAGGACTCCAGGAAGACCAACTGACTGGGCAACATCATCACGGTAATGAATGGGGTTGAAGTCTCCAGATGCTCCGGCATAGCGGACCAAAGAGTCGCGAGTCAGATCAAATGTCTTGCTGGCGACAACATCCCCAACAGCTAGCGCAGAGAATTTAGGCATCAGGCACCCCTCACAACAAGAGTCGAAAATGCGGTGCAGACAAGAGTGTTTGTCTCGTCAAAGATCTCA
>CBFIEQ010000073.1:0-2952 GCA_965661645.1 uncultured Aquiluna sp. | reverse complement strand
TTTACCAACTAGCCCAGCTGGCGGATGGGCACAACCCTCGGGGTCTTCCCAACCGGATCCTCGATTACCCTGGCCAAAATGTTAAATGCGGCTGCCAAGTTATTAGGTGTGATCACGTCTTTTGGTTTGCCCTGGGCGATGATTTGGCCGTCCTTCAAAACCACGATTTGATCCGCAAATCTGGCCGCCAGGTTTAGATCGTGAATGACAGCCACCACGCTCATGCCACGCTCACGCTTCAACGAGGAGAGCAGGTTCATCACCTGCAACTGGTGAGAGTAGTCAAGTGAGTTGGTTGGTTCGTCAAGCAATAGCACCTGCGGGTTTTTTACCAAAGCGGCAGCAATCACTGCAGCCTGGCGATAGCCACTTGAGAGCTCTCCAACTTTCTTGTCCTTTACCTGAGTTAGTGAGGTTCGCTCCAAGAGCAGATCGATTTCCTCTTTGAGTCTTGGGGATACTCGAGAAATACCACTCGCCGCCATTGCACTTCTTGCAACCAGCTCAAAGACGGACTCTGAGTTTCTAGCGGCAGGAATCGTCCCAAGAAACCCAATGCTTTGTTCAAGCTTGGCCTTGGTGAGAGTGGTGATTGAGACGCCGTCCAGCAGCACCGATCCACTCTCCGCCTTTATCTTCCTGGCAAGTGCCTTCAAGAGCGATGATTTCCCAGCACCATTTGGTCCAATCACTGCGGTGACAGAACCACCTGGAACGTTGAGATCAAGGTTGGTAATGATCTGATCCGCAGAGTAGCCGGCGCTCAGTGCCTGAGCGGCCAGCTTGGACTCTGCGTCATACATGCTCTCAAGCTTAGTTTTAGGTGTAGCTCTTGGTTGCGCTCACTGCCCTTAGCCAAGCCTTGTAGCCGCTGGTGCGGTCGGATTTTGGAGCGAAGCTCTGCGCTGCGGGGTTTAGTTGCATCAGCTCAGCTTGGGAGCTGAAGATACCCGCTCCAAGTCCCGCCATCATCGCAGCTCCGAAACCGGTTGATTCAAGATTTTTTGCCCTAACGACTTTTGCGCCAAGCAAATCTGCCTGCATTTGCATCATCAGGTCATTGGCAGCGGCCCCACCATCCACCCGAAGCTCCTGAAGTCTCTTGCCCATGTCAACCTGCATTGCTTCAAGGACGGCGTGAACTTGAAAGACAATCGCCTCCAGAGTCGCTCTCGCGATGTGAGCTTTGGTTGTGCCGCGAGTGATGCCAAACAGACTGCCACGAATATCTGGTTCCCAAAATGGAGCTCCCAAGCCGGTCAGTGCAGGCAAGAAAACAACGCCATCTGAGGAATCCACCTCAAGCGCAAGTGCCTCGACTGCGCCGGAGGTGTTGATTATTCCAAGGCCATCTCTCAACCACTGCACAGCAGCACCCGCCACAAACACTGAGCCTTCGGAGGCGTAAGTCTTTTCGCCATCGGGCGATAGCCATCCCACGGTTGCCAAAAGCCCCTTCTCGCTCAGCACAATCTCACTGCCAGTGTTGGTCAATATGAAGGCGCCGGTTCCATAAGTTGCCTTTGATTGACCAACTTCGAAGGCAAGCTGTCCAAAGAGGGCTGCCTGCTGATCACCGGCCATGCCGGTGATTGGCAAATCGAGTCCTAGAAAGTGCTCCGGGTTTGTTCTTGCCAATTCTCCCCAGCAGGGGGTGATTTCCGGAAGTGCTGAGATCGGAATTTCAAAGGCCTCGCAAAGATCTTTGTCCCACTGCATGGTTGCTATGTCCATGAGCTGAGTTCTCGATGCGTTAGACGCATCGGTGATGTGGTGGTTTCCTCCCGAGAGCCTTGCAACCAGGTAGCTGTCAATAGTTCCAAGGGCATATCTTCCAGCCTCAACATCCCGGAAGATTTGTGGCAGATTGCGCTTCCACCACAAAAACTTGCTGGAGGTGAAATAGGGGTCGAGGTTCAGACCAGTTCGGCGCCTAATCCAGCCACCGGAATTCTTGGATTGCAGCTCATCTGTGAGGTCTGCGGTGCGGCGGTCTTGCCAAACGATTGCTCGGGTGGGGGATTCCAAGCTCTCTCGATCCCAGATTGCAGCGGTCTCTCTTTGATTGGTGATCCCAATGGTGGTTGGTTTATCCTCGGTTGAAGCCAGTGCCAGTTTGCAGGCTGCCAATGTCGCCTGCCAGATTGCCTCAGGTTCATGTTCTACCCAGCCGGGTTTTGGGAAGTGTTGCTGGAACTCCTGGTAGCCACGGGCGAGGATCTCTCCGCTGTCGGAGACAACAAGGGCCGTTACCCCGGTTGTGCCGGCATCAATTGCCAAAATTGACATGAATTTCCTCCTCGAAACCCTGCTTACCAGGCCTATTGAAGCACCAATAGCTCTTATGCTTTCAGTGTGAGCGCACAAAATCAATCTAAAAACGACAAATTCGTTCAGGATAGCGAGTTTGACGTTGCAATTATTGGCGCCGGGATCAATGGCGCCGTCGCTGCCGCTGCGCTAAGCGCGGCTGGGCAAAAGGTTTTGTTAGTCGACAAAGGTGACTTTGCGTCGTTCACATCCCAAGAATCTTCCAACTTGGTTTGGGGTGGCATCAAGTACCTCCAGAGCTATGAGTTCTGGTTGGTTTTCAAGCTTTGTTTAGCTCGCAACAAACTCATGAAGCACTACCCGAACCAGATCAAGCAAATCGGCTTTTTGGCATCGATTGGTCCAACCGCTCCGTTTGGCAGGTTGCTCGGAACTTTCGGAACATTGTTTTACTGGTTCGTAGGCCTTTTTGGCACCAAGCCCCCGGCCAGCTACTCGGCAAAGAAGGCGAAGGAGCTTGAACCAAACCTGATATCGGGTCGGAAGGCCGTGAAGTATTACGACGCAGAGTTACCCGATAACGATTCAAGGTTTGTATTTGACTTCGTGCGCCTGGCAATCAAAAAGGGCGCTGATGCCAGAAACTACACCGAGCTTATTGGTGCATCCCAGACAGACAGT
>CBFIEQ010000072.1:0-3158 GCA_965661645.1 uncultured Aquiluna sp. | reverse complement strand
TGCCTCGCACCCGGACCCGACTCTCCATTGGAGATGCTCGGTCACTAAATTGGCGAACCCATGCGCTGTTCGCTGTTCCCGCCCTGCTCTCTGCGGGCTTCTTTGATTTTGATCGCCTAGGCGGCCCGCCCGGCCTCTGGCTATTACTTTCGGTGGTTGGCTTGGTAGTGACGATCGGGGTTATCGAAGCTCTGAGTGCCTTGTTCAAGAAATCAAAGTGGACTAGGCCCAGAGCTTGGCTGGTCACACTAATCCTTCTAGTTGCAGGGTTTAGTCGGGGTGGAACCCTGTTTCTGCTCGGCGGAGCGCTGGGGATAGTGCCGGAGTCGGACCTGGCATTTCGCTTAGTTGGCGGGCCGATATTTGTTGTTTCTATCTACTTCTTGGTCGACACGATGGTGTCTTCGTTCATTACCCACCAGGATCAGGTCGACTCTCTCAATGCTCGAAGGGACCAGTTGCAAAGGGCTCGTGCGGACTTCGAGAAAGAGATCGCTCGCCTAACCGAGACTCAAAGAGCTCAGGTGCGGGAGTTGGTTGCTCCCTCGGTGTGGGAATTGCAAAAGTTCCTAAGTGCAAAAACTAAAAATGTTCAGGATGCAATTTTTGAGATTAAGAGTCTGAACGAAACAATCGTGAGGCCACTTTCTCGCCAAATGACGACAGCGCAGGATGGGGCTGACAGTCAACTACTGACCACTGAGCTCGCAGTTATCACTAGGCGGTCCTCTTGGTTGCCGGGGCGAGTCTCAATACACCAGTCGCTGAACTTAGGATTCTTCGGTTTGGTTGCACTTGTGCTTGGCTTCAATGCTCAGGCCGCGGCGCTTGGACCCATTCGGGCGCTTACCCTCATGGCCGCCACCTTGCCTGTGATCATGTTGGCGGTATTGGCCTTCAAGCTGGCGACTAAGGGGTTGATGCTCCCAACAAGTTTTGCCGCGATCAGCGCTGTCACTTACGGTGCGGTGGTTGGCTATCTCTCTGGCACACTGACCACGTTCTGGGGTCTTACCGACACCGATCAGTTTGCTATTCAGAGCGCTTTATTCGTCGCTATCAACATGCTTTTCACTCTTGGTCTCGGGGTTGCCTCGGTTGAGCGCGAGAACTCGCTTGCTGAGCTTGAGGCGGCGGTTGAGGAACTCTCACTGCTCAACTCAAGACTGAGGCAGCAGGTTTGGTTGGCCAGGAAAACCCTCGCAATGGAGCTGCATGGGTCCATACAGTCAACTCTTCAATCAGTAGCCGCCAGACTCTCCAAACTCAAAAACCCCAGCGATAAAGAGCTAGATGAGGCCCTAGAACAAGTTCGTGAGGCCTTTGGAAGGGTGGATCGAGAGGAGTACCTTTCCGGCAAGAGCCTCAAAGAGCTGCTGGATGAACTCGTTTTGCTTTGGGAGGGCGCGCTCGACCTCCAGATCTCGATCGACCCTGGAGCTCAGCTCGCCCTAGATAAAGATGAAGCAGCGGCCCGGTGTGTGCTCGAGGTTTGTAGAGAAGCAGTCACCAATGCTGTGAAGCACGGATCTGCCGAGCAGGTCAGAATCTCAATTTCCAGGGGCGATGGCCTTATACAAATCACTGCAACCAACGATGGCATCAAAATGACCGAGGAAAACTCCGGACAAGGCATAAACCTCTACCGTCAAGTTGCCCACAGCTTCAGCCTTGGAAACCAAGACGATTCAGTGGTTCTAAATCTCCAGTTGCCGCTCACCGTGAAAGAAGCGCCTTAACCTCATTATCGGTTGGCGGCTCGCAACCCTGCCTCTCGCAAACTAGAGCGGCAGCCTTGGCTGCAACATCCAGTGCTGCTGCCAAATCTTTTTCACTGAGCCTTCCAAAGCGTGTGGCTGGGTCAGAACCTAGACCATCAAGATTTAGTAGCTCGGTCAAGAAATTCGCCATGAAGGTATCGCCAGCACCGACTGTGTCGACAAGGTTGATTCTGGGCGCAGTAACTGAGTGTTTCTGACCTGCAAAGTAAAGATCAGCTCCATCGCCACCACGAGTAATAACAACCAGCTTGTCTTCCCCGGCCCATTCAAGAGCTATCGCATCCAGATCCGTGCCAGGAGCGAGGTCGTAGAGCCACTCGATGTCGGCATCGGAGGCTTTGATCAGGTTGCTCCATGAGTTGACTCTGAGCACCCTCTCGAGCTCAACAGTGCGCTCAAAACCAAGGGCTGAACGAATATTTAGATCGTGGGAGAGAGTAAAGTCTGAGGTTTCTGAGAGCTCTTTGAGCCAAGCCTCCAAAACCAAATTTCCTGGCCCCACTGCCATTGCCAGACAACCAAACTGAATGGCGTGAACACCGGCTTCGATGAGCTTGTCAGCATCTGGAAGTTCGCTTCTGGTCCAACCCCAGTCTGCGGTGCCATTGACATAGAACGAATAGCTAGCCACTCCCAGAGCGTCAATGGTTGCAACCGCCAGTGTGGTCTGTTCTGTTGCATTGATGGACCAGCTCAAATCGACACCGTTTGAAGCTAAACGATGCCTTATCTGAGTGCCAAAGCCATCTGTGGAGATTCGACCCGCGAACTTTTGTGGGGTGCCACGCCTTGCAAGTGCAAGAGCAACGTTGGCGTTAGCTCCGCCAACAACCGAGATGTACTTGTCTGTTTGTTCACTATCGCCAATGAGGTCAATTAGAGCCTCGCCCACAACCAAAATCATGAGGGCAAGTCTAGGCTTTAGCCGTGCAAGAAATTAGAAGCGCCAAAAGAGCAATCATTTACCCGCTGGTCGGTCTCACGATTGCCTGGGTGTTTTTCATGGCTGGAAATTTTTTCGATCAGCTCGTTGAATTGAACCAGTACGCCAGCGGTATTTTCTCCGAGCGTGAACTCAGATGGTCGACCTACCTGTATCTGGTCGGTCTCTCCACGGTTGCGGTGGCCTCGCTACTCGGCCAGCGCCTTGCGCTAAGTCTGCGAAACGAAGACGATTTCCCTCTCGCGAGAGCGGCACACCGCTTTACCAACCTCGGGATCATCCTGAGCCTTTTGGCCGGGGCAATTTTTGCAATCGGCAACTTCCTGGGCGCTTTTGGCGGTTACGACCGCGATGCTCCAGGCCTGGTTCGCTTCTTCGGTGTGTACGTTCCAATCATTCTGGCAACGGCACTGGTTGTCTCGATCTTGCTTTTG
>CBFIEQ010000071.1:0-3319 GCA_965661645.1 uncultured Aquiluna sp. | reverse complement strand
GGAGTCTTGTACTTAGTGGCAAAAACGGCAAGCAGACTGCGACTGCAAAGTTGCTCGTAAATGCTGCCGGACCCTTTGCCAAGAACGTGAGCGAGCTGGTCGGTTCAAAGACAAATGCGGGCCTGGTGTTCTCAAAGGGGATACACCTTGTTTTGAACCGCAAGCTAACCGATAGCTACCAGGTCCTAGCGTTCTGGGATGAAGAGGGCAGGCTCTTTTACGTGCTTCCAATGGGAGATCGTTCGATGATCGGAACTACCGACACTCGGGTTGATGACCCGGAGACAGCGGTGACCCAGGAAGACCGCGAGTTTGTCTTGAGGCAAATCAACGCTCAGCTCGAACTGCAAGATCCGATCACCTTGGACCAGGTGGTATCTGAGCGTTGCGGTGTCAGGCCACTAGTTGTCGAGGGAAATGACAAGGGTGAGGTTGCAGATTGGCACCAGCTCTCCCGAAAACACGTCATCGAAACCAATTTGGAGAGAAAGACCGTCACCATTTTGGGCGGCAAGCTAACCGACTGCCTCAACGTTGGAGAAGAAGTCATCGCCGAGATCAAAAAACTCGGCCACTCACCAAAAGACCCAGGCACCTGGTTCGGTGAGGGGTCGCAGGTTCGAAAGGGCGAGTTCTTTGGAGTGGTTGCATCGCTAGCACCTGGAGACCAAGCGGAGAGGATTGCCGAGGGCATTTGGCGCCGTCATGGAGAAACCGGTTTTGATTTCCTTACCGATGACATCTACGAAATCATCCCTGGTCTTGGCATAACCGAGAATGAGATTAGGCACATCGTCCGCAACGAATTGGTCACTTCATCCGAGGATCTCCTAAGGAGAAGATTGCCCGTGAAGATGGCCCGATCTGACCAAGAGCTCTCGGAGAACAAGAAGCTATCGGAACTACTCGTGGAGCTGGGTCTCAACTAGCGGCCTATCGCCTTTTCTCGGCCATTCGACAATCAACATTGCGGTCAGCATCATGCCGCCACCTATTGCGATAGCAATCGTGAGTGGCTCCTGTCCCAAGCCAATTGCAAGCAGTGCCGTGAAAATCACCTCGCTGGTGATCAAGAGAGCGACTCTCGCCGGGTCAATCAAAGTCTGCGCCCAGGTTTGAATCCAGAATGCCAGCACCGTGGACAACAAGGCCGTAAACAGCACTGCGAACCAGACTTCAAAGTTTGGTGGCGGCTGGTAGCCGTCGACCAAAGCGAATCCCCAGGTCACAAGCGCCATCGCAGCAATCTGCAGCATGGCGAAGCGGTAGGAGTTTCGCGTTCTTCCATAGTGACCTAGTAGCAGAATGTGAACCGCATATAAGACCGCGCAAACGACCAACCAGATTTGCCCAACCTGGAACTCAGTGCTGGTTGCCGCTCCAGAGAAAATTGCCATGCCAACTATGGAAAACAAGACGCCTATTGCCACCTTGCCTGAAATCCTTCTTCGCACAAACAGCCAGGCAATCAGAGGAGTGAAAATGACATAAAGTCCAGTTAGAAACCCGCTGGTTGCAGCTGTTGTTAGCTCTAGCCCAATGGTTTGGGTTATGTAGCCAAAGGCTAAAACGACGCCAATCAAGCCGCCGTACTTTATGTCCCCAGCCTCGAACCTGAGAGAGATCACCGGCCTGAGCAGAATCATTGCAAGAGCTGCGATGGTGAAACGGGTTGCCAAAAAGTCCATATAGGGCTGGAGTTCAATTGCGTCCTTCATCAGGACAAAGGCTGCCCCCCAAACAAAGCCGACGAACAACAGGGCTATCACAGCAAGGCGAGATTTGGGCACCAGAGAATGCTAGCGGGCGGAAACCTTCTTGGCGCTTGGCCCTGCCATCTTGGTTGCCATCGAGGGAAAGACGATGCCGTGCATCGCTGCTACTGCCCACCAGTAAAGGTGCCCGAATAGGCCCCTGGGGTGATAAAGCGCGCGCTGCAATAAGTGAGTTTTGCCATCATCGTCTTGGCTGACCTGGAATTCCAGCCAGGCAAGACCTGGCAGCTTCATCTCAGCTCTGAGACGAAGCAAGTTGGGTCTTGAGATCTTCTCCACTCTCCAGAAGTCCAGCGCTTCGCCCTCCATCAGGCGATTCGGGTCCCTGCGACCTCGGCGCAAGCCAACGCCACCAACAAAGCGGTCCATTAGACCTCTGAGCTCCCATGCCCAGGTCGCGGTCGAGTAGCCGTTCTGGCCACCAATGGCCTCGACCCTGGCCCAGACCTCTTCGACGCTGTCGTCAGAGTTGTATTCACGTCTGTCAACATAGAGCGAACCACCGGCCCAGTCTGGGTCGGTGGGCAGTGGTTCTGAGTGAGTGTTGGGGGTCAATGCGTTTGACCACCTGGTCTCGACATCCATTTGCTTGATGCGAGTCAGTGCGAGTTCAACAGCGTCGCGGAAGCTTGTCAATCCCCCTGGAGCATCCGGGATGAGTTTTCTGATGTCATCGTTTCTTGCCACAACCTCGTGCTTGAGCGAGGCAACCAGCCGCTTCGCAAGGGTGACGGGGACTGGGGTGACAAGGCCAATCCAGCCCGAGGCAAGCTTCGGAGTTAGCACCGGAAGTGGAATGATGATTCGCCTTCTGAGTCCTGCAACCTCGGCGTATTGCTGCATCATCTCCATATAGGTGAAGACATCCGGTCCAGCAATGTCAAAGTCCTGATTTATCTTCTTATCGATGGTTGCAGCACCGACCAGATATCTCAGCACGTCCCGAATTGCAATTGGTTGAATCCGGTTCTTTAGCCATTTTGGCGTCACCATAATCGGCAGGCGCTCGGTCAAGTGCCTGAGCATCTCGAAGCTTGCAGAACCAGAACCGATAACCACTCCAGCACGAAGCTCGATGGTTGGAACCCCGGAGCTCCTAAGAATCTCTCCAGTTTCGGTCCTCGCAGACATGTGAGGGGAGAGCGACTCTGTTCCGGAAGTGATGCCACCTAGGTAGACAATTCTCGAAACGCCTTCACGTTTTGCTACATCGCCGAAGTACTGAGCAAGGTCACGCTCTGCCTGCTCAAAGTCCTTGGAGAGCATGAGCGCGTGAAGGAGGTAGTAGGCGAGGTCGATCCCCTTCAAGGCTTTTTCTAGAGCCGCCTTGTCCATGGCGTCGCCCTCGATCACCTCAACCTGATCTCGCCAGGGGTAGTCAGAGAGCTTCCTTTTGTCTCTAACCAGCACTCGGACTTTGTAGTCGTGGGTGAGGAGCTCTCTGATAAGCCGGCCGCCGATGTAGCCGGTAGCGCCAGTGACCAGCACCTTGGCTGGTTCTCCTTCTTTACCCAGTAAAGGGGAAAGGTCTCCCGTGACCGTTT
>CBFIEQ010000070.1:0-3349 GCA_965661645.1 uncultured Aquiluna sp. | reverse complement strand
GGGGCGAGGTTTAGAAGATAAACGCTGATAGGGGCTGTGGCAGTAATGTTAACACCGAGATCTCTAACCACTAGGCTCTTGTCATCGTGTGAATCTGAGGCGAAGATCTCATCCGCTAGGACATTGGCGACGTTGCCAGCAGCAACAGAAACTTGCTCTGAACTGCCATCTGGGTAGGTGATCGTCACAGTGGAATCAGCTGCGGCGGCAATGAAGAGTCTCGGCTCAAAATCACTATCGCCGAAGTTTGCATCCCAGTGGACCCAGAACTCGGTACCGAAAGATGATCTGAATTCACCGTTTGCTTTGGCCGGCGAGTTGGATGATTGAACCATGCCCGTGATGCCAGTCATTGCGAGCGTCGCGATGACAGTTAGTGACAAAATTCTCTTCATAAATCTGGCCAAGGCTGCTCCACTTTCGTCCAAAACACCTCAAATGTAATCGGTTAACCCCAAAAAAAGCAAACCCTGCCAGGCCCTGTATTTTCGTGAGGCCAACCGAAGAGTTTAGGTTTATCGATGATTTCCGTTTCTTGGATCTGGTGCTGAACTCTAACAGTTCTGCGCAGTAACTTCGATTCGGATTCTGCGTGTCCTCATGGTCAAGGATTTCTCCTATGGAAAGAGCTAGCCAACTCAACCTCTTTCTCATCAACAAATACGTTGCTGATGCTAGAAAGTTCTTCGTTCGTAGTTAGCACTGCGTCGCTAGTAAACACAAAGAAAGCTGCCGCAGCGTTGTCGTCAGTTTCTGCCTCAGTTGGAAGTGACAGCTTCTGAGCCTGATCAGCGACCTAGCTCAGGATGTCTTTGGTGGTGAATCTGCCATAGGCAAGAGAACCAAAAACAGCCACGTAACCCAATTGCAATAGCAGGTTGCTGCCAAAACTCGATAGCTCCATAGGTTGGCGCAGTATGTCCGCGAAGTTGAGCCAATAGTGAGTGAAAAGCCACTCGTGTAACCAAGCGAGCTGCGGAAGGTTATCGAGGATCTGACTCACACCACTGGCGATTAGCACCCCTGTCATTGCTCCAACCGGGATGGTTGTGAGTGTCGAGATAAACAGGCCGAGAGCCAGCATGCCCATCATCGAGACAGTTGTGTAGAGGGCAACAAGTGCCATTCGGCCCAGCGCCTCGGGAATTTGTATGACATCACCACTTAGCAGCGTCACAGGTCCAACCGGGAACAGAATCGCGCCAATAATTGCACCAGCGGCCATTAGCGTGAATGTGCCGGCAAGAGTGAAGACCAAGGTTCCCAGGTACTTCACGATTAGCAATCTGGCTCGGTTGACTGGTGCAATCAGCAGGTATCGAAGAGTTCCAAGCCCAGCCTCACCAGCAATGGTGTCGCCGGCAACAACTGAGATGGTCAGTGGCAAAAACAGTGGCATGGCCAAAAGCATGGCCGTGAAACCAGTAAATAGGCCGTTCTGAGTTACTCGGTCCAAAAATGGCGGACCCTCACCCGGTGCCAATCGGTCAGAGGAGAGATAGACGGCAATGGCCAAGAGAATCGGAATCATTGCAATTGCAAACAACATTGCCCAGGTCCTGCGACGAGTAAACATCACTCTTAGTTCCGATGCCATTAGCGAGAGGCTCAGTGATTTAGCGAACAACTTCAAACCCCTCTCCAGTGAGTTCAACGAAGTACTCTTCCAAAGAAGGGTGCTCAAGCCGAATCTCTGAAACCTTGATCTTCTTTTTCACTAAAACCTCATTGATTTTTGCAACATCGAGGTCTTCGGCGACTGGTGCAATCATGTTCTCGCCGGAGAACTTGATCTTGCCAATGCCCTGCGCTTTGAGAATCTCGACGGCTGCATCAATCTGGTCAACCTTCAAAATCAGTCTTGTTTGGCCATGAGACCTGAGCTCGGCGATTGAGCCCTGAGCCAAAATCTTTCCGGCACTCATGACAGCAAGGTGGTCGCACAGTTGTTCGATCTCGCTGAGCAGGTGGCTGGAGAGGAAGATTGTGATGCCTTCCGCAGCGAGGGAGCGTATGAGGTTTCTAACCTCTCTCGTTCCCTGCGGGTCAAGACCGTTGGTCGGCTCATCAAGAATCAGGAGTTCGCGTGGCTTGAGTAGCGCATTGGCAAGGCCAAGACGCTGCTTCATGCCGAGAGAGTAGGCATGAACCTTCTTGCTTGCGGCATTAGTTAGGCCAACGCGCTCTAGAGCTGCATCAACGCGGGCTTTTCTGGTTGACGGGTCTGAGAACCTATCGGCTGAATCGATGCGAATCAGGTTGTTTCGCCCTGACATATAGGGGTAGAAGGCGGGGCCTTCAACCAGAGCACCAACCTTGGGAAGCGCAATCTGCAGCTCTTTGGGGATGCTGTGGTCAAGAAGTTTGATCTCGCCATCGGTTGCCTCGGCAAGGCCGAGCAACATGCGAATGGTGGTGGTCTTTCCGGAACCGTTAGGTCCCAAGAATCCAAAGACAGAACCCCTGGGGACCGCCAACGATATTCCGGCGACTGCCTTTTGGTCACCAAAGGCCTTTGTGAGGCCATTGGTCTCAATGGCCCACTGGCCTTTCTCTGACACTTAGCGCGCTGCTACTTCCTGCAAGAACTCGATGGTCACTGCACCGGCATAAACCTCACCAGAGTCAGCTACTAGGACGTTCATAAGTGGAGTTGAGAAGACCTTGCCGCCATCAACCTGGGTTAGCAGGTCTGCGAACAGCTCGTTCTCCATCATCTCCATTGGAACTTCTTGTGGCATAGCGGGTAGGTAGAGAACTGCATCCCAGCCCTCACCAATCAACTCTGGCTTTGGCTGGTCTGCGTAGCGAGCCTCAAGCTCGGCACGCATTGCTGCGTTGTCCTCGTTGGTGAACTCTTTGGTCTCGTACTCACTCTTCAGTGCCTCTAGCTCCGCCTCAAGCTCGGCAGGAACCTCGAGGGTTTCGACGGTGGTGCCGGCTGGGGGAGTGAAGCTAAACAGTGAGGCATCTGGAGTCTCGAAGCTGATCGACTCAAAGCCGACGTGGAAGGCAGGAGCTTCCTGCTCGACCGAGTAAACCTTGACGTCTAGGGCCATGCCGGTCTCAGAATCAACGGAGATCACTACTGACTCGACCAGTGAGTTCTCAGCGTTTGGCTGAGCAATCAGCTGGTAGGCGGTGCGGCCGGCGATGCGGTGGTCCTTGCCCACTGAAACCTCGGTGGTCTCACCAATCTGAGCCATTAGGTAGTCGGCAACAGCCTCAGGGTTTGAGATGTCCAGCTGTATCTGGGCGAGGTACTCATCCAGCTCGGTCTGAGCCTCGGCCTGAAGCTCTGTTTTTTTGCTCTCAAGCTCGGCCTGGTCCTCTTCCGAGATTTCCATTT
>CBFIEQ010000069.1:0-3416 GCA_965661645.1 uncultured Aquiluna sp. | reverse complement strand
CTTCACCCTCCGTCTTGCCCAGAGTGAGCTCGCCCAAAGCTAGCGCATCCCTGTTTACCCTGGCCTCAGAGAGCTTGTAGACGAAAGCAACCCCACCGCTCATTCCAGCACCCAGGTTGATTCCTGTCTTGCCGAGAATTACCGCGCGACCGCCAGTCATGTATTCAAGAGCGTGATCTCCTACCCCTTCGACCACCGCGCTCACACCGGAGTTTCTAACCAGGAACCTTTCGCCCACGATGCCGTTCAAGAAGATCCTGCCCGAGGTCGCACCATAACCGATCACGTTGCCGGCAATCACGTTGTCACTGGCAATAAACCCAGCACCGTCTGGCGGCCTAACGACAATGGTTCCCCCTGATAGACCTTTTCCGACGTAGTCGTTGCAGTCACCCACAACGGTGATTTTCATGCCGCGAGGAACAAAGGCACCAATTGATTGGCCTGCGTGCCCATTCAGCTTTAGTTCCAGGGTGCCAGGTTCAAGACCCTGCTCGCCCCAACGCTTTGTTAGCTCGTTGCCGAGCATGGTTCCAATCGCCTGCTGAGTGTTATTGATTTCAGAATCAATGATGAACGGCTTTCCTTCTTTCAGAGCTGGTGCCGCCGACTCAAGGTAGCTGTAGTCAAAGTGGTTCTCGAGTTCGTGATCTTGAACTGTTGTGCGCTTGAGGTTGATCTCGGTTCCAAGGTCCTTCGAAGCAAAGATCGGGCTGAGGTCTAACCCATCTGCTTTCCAGTGGTGAATAGCCTTGTTCACATCGAGAAGCTCAACGTGACCAATTGCCTCGTCAAGACTTCTGAAACCAAGTGCGGCGAGGTACTCGCGGACCTCTTGAGCCAAGAACTCAAAGAAATTAACGACGTGATCAGCTTGGCCTTGGAATCTCGCTCTGAGTTCAGGGTTCTGAGTCGCAACGCCAACTGGACAAGTGTCAAGGTGACAAACACGCATCAAGATGCAGCCCTCGACTACCAAGGGCGCTGTCGCAAAGCCGAACTCCTCAGCACCGAGAAGTGCTGCGATTACAACATCTCGGCCAGTCTTCATTGAACCATCAACCTGAACGGTGATTCGATCTCGGAGGCCATTTAGCAACAGCGTTTGCTGAGTCTCAGCAAGACCAAGTTCCCATGGCGTGCCAGCATGCTTTAGCGAGTTCAGTGGGCTTGCACCGGTTCCGCCATCGTGGCCAGAAATCAGGACAACATCGGCCTTAGATTTGGCAACTCCTGCTGCGACAGTGCCAACCCCGAACTGACTTACAAGCTTGACGTGCACGCGAGCACCTCTGTTTGCACGCTTTAGATCGAAGATCAACTGCTTTAGGTCTTCGATTGAATAAATGTCGTGGTGCGGTGGTGGCGAGATTAAGCCAACACCAGGGGTGGAGTGCCTTAGCTCTGCAATCCATGGGTAGACCTTGTTCGGTGGAAGCTGTCCGCCTTCACCAGGCTTGGCACCCTGAGCCATCTTGATTTGAATGTCATCGGCGTGAGTCAGATACATCGACGTGACGCCAAAGCGACCAGAAGCCACCTGCTTGACTGCAGAACGACGCTCTCTGTCCAACAGGCGCTCTACGGATTCACCACCCTCACCGGTATTGGACTTTCCGCCGAGCCGATTCATAGCGATAGCGAGGGTCTCATGAGCCTCGGGAGAAATAGCTCCCATGCTCATCGCTCCAGTTGAGAATCGCTTGACGATCTCTGAAATTGGCTCAACCTCGTCAATCGAAATTGGCTGCCTTAGGTCATCGCGGAACTTAAAAAGCCCGCGCAGTGTCATCAGGCGTTCGGCCTGGTCGTCGACGGCCTTGGTGTATTGCTTGAAAATGTCGTAGCGCTTTTGCTTCGTGGAGTGCTGCAGCTTAAAAATTGTCTCGGGGTTGAAAAGGTGTGGCGGACCCTCTCGGCGCCACTTCATCTCACCACCGACCTCGAGTGGCAGGTGAACCTTCGACGCGCCTTCCATCGGGTATGCGGCGAGGTGACGCTTTTCGATCTCAACGTGCAAGATCTCAAGACCGACGCCACCAAGTTTGGTGATGGTTCCGGTGAAGTATCGGTCCACTAGTTGCTGGCTCAGTCCAATGGCCTCGAAACACTGCGCGCCACCGTAGCTCGCAATAGTCGAAATACCCATCTTCGACATAATCTTCAGAACACCCTTGCCCAGTGCTTTCACCATGTTCTTGCTTGAGCGCTCAGGGGTGATTCCCTGAATTAGACCCCTGATAACCATGTCCTCAGCGCTTTCAAGCGCTAGGTATGGATTTATTCCAGAGGCACCGTAGCCAATTAGGGTCGCCATGTGGTGAACATCTCTTGCATCACCGCACTCGACCACGATTCCGGCTCGAGATCTTGTGCCCTTGCGAATCAGGTGATGGTGCATCGCGGAGATGCTCAACAGCGAAGGAATCGGAGCCATCTCGCGATTGGAATCTCTGTCCGAAAGAATTAGGAAGGTTGCGCCTTCCTCAAGCGCCTGGTCGATCTCGGTGGCCATCTGGGAAAGACGTGCCTCTAGGGCTTCAGCGCCTTGGTCGACTCTGTATAGACAGCTGATTGTCACAGCTTTCCCGATGTTGTTTCCCTTTTGAATGTTCTTGATTCTTGCCAGCTCATCGTTGGTGAGAATCGGGTAATCCAAGACCAGTTGCTTGGCATGTTCCGGGGTTGCCTCCAGCAGGTTGAGTACTGGCCCAATGCTTGTTGTAAGAGATGTGACAACCTCCTCTCGAATAGCGTCAAGAGGCGGGTTTGTGACCTGTGCAAACTGCTGAGCGAAATAGTCAAATAACAATCTCGGTCGATCTGAAATCGCGGCAATAGGAGTGTCGGTACCCATGGCTCCGATCGGCTCTTGGCCAGCTCTCGCCATTGGGCCAATGAATTCCTTGAGGTCCTCCTCGGTATAGCCAAAGACTCGCTGACGACGATTCACGGAGGAGGATGAATACCTGACATGCTCACGTTCAGGAAGGTCTCTGAGGTTAATCCTGCGGGATTCCAGCCACTCACCCCAGGGTTCTAGAGCAGCAACCTCACGCTTGATTTCATCGTCTTCAATGATTTGACCCTTTTGAGTGTCAATCAAGAACATTTTTCCGGGCTGTAGTCGTCCCTTGCGCACGATGCGGTCGGCCGGAATGTGCGCGACACCAATCTCTGAAGCGAGGATGACGAATCCATCCTCCGTGACCACGAAGCGACCTGGGCGAAGTCCGTTTCGGTCCAATGTCGCACCGACCAACGAACCATCAGTGAATACAACCGCTGCCGGACCATCCCATGGTTCCATGATCATCGAGTGGTATTCGAAGAAGTCCCTAAGGGCTGGGTCAATATCTAGCTGCTTTTCCCAAGCGCCAGGAATCATCATCATCATGGCGTGGGGCAAAGATCTA
>CBFIEQ010000068.1:280-3621 GCA_965661645.1 uncultured Aquiluna sp. | reverse complement strand
TCAACTGAGTTCATGGCTTGAATGCCCATTATTGCCCCCGCGAGTTTGGCATCGAGCCTGCGGTCTGAGTGAACGTAACTTCCAAGACCCGGAGGGCAGCCATAAACCAAGGTCTCGACCACACCACCAATGGTGTCGCCACTCGAGTGGCACTCGTCGATCTCAGAGACCATTGCTTTCGATGCAGCCTGATCAAATGCCCTAACAGGATCCTCATCAAGTTTTGCGGTGTCGATTGGTCTCGGTAGCTCAAGTGATTCCGAAATTGCAGCTCCAATAGCGACGGTGTGGGTAACCAGTTCAATACCGAGTTCACGCAGGAAATTCTGAGCTACCCTGCCAAGCGCTACCCGCGTGGCGGTCTCGCGAGCACTAGCTCTTTCTAGGACTGGACGGGCCTCGTCAAAGCTGTACTTCTGCATGCCGGTGAAATCGGCATGGCCTGGCCTCGGTCTAGTAAGTGCCGCTCCCCTGCCCCCAGATAGTTCCTCTGGATCGACTGGGGCGGCACTCATTACTCTTTCCCACTTGGGCCACTCGGTGTTGGCAATTCGAATCGCAATTGGCCCACCCTGAGTTATGCCGTGTCTAATCCCAGTGGAGAGAGTTACCTCATCCTTTTCAAACTTCATTCGGGCGCCTCGGCCATAGCCCAGTCGTCTTCTGGCGAGTGCGTCCTGAATTTCCTCGGCTAACACTGGAACGCCAGCGGGTAAGCCCTCCATAACTCCTATGAGTTCGGGTCCGTGAGATTCTCCAGCAGTTATCCAGCGCAGCATCAGACTATTTTGCCACGTTAAGGTCTAGGAAAAGCTCTTCCACCAACTCTGCCTCATTCTTTAGCAAAGTTTCTTCATTGCCGAACTGAAAAATTCTCTGCTGTGCAACTGCCTGGTGAATCAGCATTGCAAGCCCAGATACATAGCGATCGGCTGGAATCTGCGGGTTTGTGTAAGCGACATCTAACAGTGTTATGGGTTGCCTTAGCCCCATGATCAATTCAGGCAAGACACCCGCAGGGAGCGTGCTTATTACCACCTCGGCTTCAAGCGCAACATCTAGTGGAACCATCGAAGCTTGGAATTTATCTGCCAAAACAGCGGCAGCAGCCGAATTTCTTGCATAAATCGCTCGACTAGAACCAGCGAATGCGGCCAGTGCACTTCTTGCGGTCGCACCCGAACCTAGCACGGCCACCGTTTTTGGAGTGAAACCAATTGCCCGCTGGATTCCAAATACGTCTGTGTTGAATCCCGCAAGGCCAGTCGATGATCTAAAGAGGGTATTCACGCTTTGCGTCTGGTTGGCGATCTCAGTTCTACTTGCGGCAAGCTGAAACGCTTGGTCTTTTAGTGGCATCGTCAGACTGAAGCCAGAAAAATCCAGCTTGACCTCTAGAAATTGAGCGAGATCGATCGAGACCTCAAAGCTTTCATAGCTTGCCTGGGGTTCAAGGTGAGAGAGAATAAGGCGATGAATCCGTGGCGAGAGTGAATGGCTAATAGGAGAACCCAGAACCGCAAATTTTCTAGCCATTACTTGGGTTATCCCTAAGCCACTGACGGTAAAGCTCAACTGCCCTCTCGTGTTCAACCAGCGTCTCGGAGAAAACCGTTTCCCCGGTGATTAGGTTTATGGAGACGAAATAGAGCCAGTTTCCCTCCGCGGGACGCAAGGTCGCCTCTATTGCCAAAGAACCAGGAGACGCGATTGGTCCAGGAGGTAGGCCCGGGTTGTAATAGGTGTTGAACGGATTTGCTTCGTCTGCCATGCCCTGCTGGAACGAATCAATCGATCCTTCGTAGTAATACTTAACAGTTGGATCGGATTGCAGTGGAATGCTGCGATCTAGACGATTTGCGAAGACTCGAGAGATTTTGAAGAAGTCCTCCTGAATCAATCCTTCGAGCTGGACGATCGACGCCAAAGTCAGGACGGACATCGACTCTTTTAGAGTCAGGTCGTAGTCAGCAAGCTCTGCCTCCATGCGATCAAGCATCGTGTTTATCACGACATCAGCACTAACGCCGGGGTTGAAAGTGTAGGTTGCTGGAAACAGAAAGCCCTCGATTGTTGGTGCACTCTCCGGCACTCTTTCCATTGCATTTTCAATAGCTTTTGCTAGGTCTTCCTCGGCTAACCCAAGGTCTTCTTCGAGGCGTGGCAGTATTTCTGCAATGGTTAGGCCCTCAGGGATCGTGGTTTGCACCACAACCTTGTTGGTGTTGGAAAGCAGAATCTGAAGTGCTACCGAGCCCGGAATCTGGGATGGGTACTCATAAACCCCGGGGTAGAACGTGGGGTCAGCCGCAATCATGTCGCGATAGATGGCATCAAAGCTTTTAATGACGTCAGCCTCAACCAGTTTGCGCGCAACATCACTGCCGGTGTCTCCGGGTTCGATTGTGATTTGAACTGTAGGACCGCCTGAGCCCTCGTAATCTTCAACCTGAAAGCGAGATATGAAGTCATCTATCGAGTCCCGCGCAACGAAGTAACCTCCGGCCACCAACCCTCCGAGGATACCCACTGAAATTAGAGCCGCTAGGAAGCCTTTGACGCGATTTTTCGGGGCAGCCTCTTCTAACTCTTCAAGCATTTAGCTCCTCCAAGCTCTTTCCCGCAAAGCTTCCCTTTTCGCTACTTAGAGCGAAATCAAGAATCATCGCCGCAGCACTGGCGTCAATTATGCCCTTTTGCTGGCGCGAATTCTTGCCAGCTGACCGAAGTGCATCACCCGCGCTCTTTGTCGTTAGTCGCTCGTCAATCAGGCGAACCGGAGTGTCACTTAGGTTAGCGAGCTGCGTTGCAAAATCAATCGCCATCTGAGTGCTACTGGTGCGGTTGCCGCTCAGGGAAAGAGGTAACCCGACATAAACGCATGAGATCTGCTCATCTCTCAGCATTTCTACCAACGAACTCAGGGCACGCTCGGAGTGTGCAAGTGTCGAATGTGGAAGGCTCAGTGACCCTTGGGAGATGGCAATGCCTATTCTTGCTTTGCCAACATCGAGACCGAGTTTTCGCACTAGAGGCTACTAACGGCCTTGTCGATAGCTGCACCAAGTAGCTCAAGCTTTGGGCCGCCACCCTGAGCAAAGTCAGGTCTTCCACCGCCGCCACCGCCAAGAATCTCTGACACCAGCTTCACTAAAGAACCGGCATTTGTCTTGGCTTGAGCACCCTTGCCAACTGCCGCCATAACCACTGCGCGGCCATCGGCAGGGGTTCCTAAGATGCAAACCCCGTTTTCACCAAGCTGCTGGGCGCACCTAGTCGCAAGCTCACGAAGCCCATCCGCGCTCACATCCGCCACAACACCGCTAACAACCTCGAGGCCT
>CBFIEQ010000068.1:0-270 GCA_965661645.1 uncultured Aquiluna sp. | reverse complement strand
GAGTTTGTAGTGCGGCAAGTTCACGCTGTGACTTGCGAAGCTCCTCTAACGAATCAGACACTCTGGCTTCAAGCTCCGAAGCTGGGGCCTTTAGGGTCAACGCGAGACGGCGAATAACATCGCGCTCTTTGTGAAGCTCACTGATCGCTTCAAATCCAACGAGCGCCTCGACTCTTCTTACACCTGCACCCACCGAACTCTCAGAGGTGAGGCTGACTAACCCGATTTGTGAGGAGCGCGACACATGGGTTCCACCACACAGCTCTCGGG
>CBFIEQ010000067.1:3422-3707 GCA_965661645.1 uncultured Aquiluna sp. | reverse complement strand
TCTTATGATTTTGGCCGCTGAGAGCGCCAACCAGGCGACTGTTGTTAACGAGTTCGAGGAGCTATTGCTTCGAGTCTTTATCGTCATCATTATGTTCGGGTTGGGCGCCGGACTGACGCCTAAAGACTTTGGCTTGGCGTTACGAAGGCCATGGGGTCTTGTGATTGGTTGGCTAACGCAATTTGGAATAATGCCGCTGGTTACATACCTCTTGATTATTTCTGTCCTGATACCGTTCTCATCTCCCGAGGGAATTCTTCTTGTTGCGCTTGGAGCCTTGATTAT
>CBFIEQ010000067.1:0-3412 GCA_965661645.1 uncultured Aquiluna sp. | reverse complement strand
GGGTAGCGTGCCGGCTGGAACAACTTCTAACCTGTTCACGTACTTCTCCAAGGGCAACCTCGCATTGAGTGTCACCATGACCGTGAATTCGACCCTGTGGGCGTTCATAATGACTCCTGCAGCTCTATTCATTTACTCAAATCTGCTGGGCCTTGACGAGTCGCTAAGCGTGCCGTTTGCAGAACTCGCTCTAGTTATCTTCGGACTAATAGTTCCGGTTGCTTTGGGCATGTTCCTTAGAAAACTGAGCTCAAACATCGGAGCGGTGTTGGAGTTGGTTGGAGGGGTCATGGGTCTGCTATTCATCCCATTCCTGATCATCATTTGGGTTCCAAGAAACTGGCAGTTGCTTTTGACCACTGAGTGGCCAACATACGCAGTGGCAATAGGCATGGGTCTAGTGGGAATGACGGTCGCTTACTACATTGCAAAGGCCATAAAGCTGCACCCAATGAACGCTAGAACAGTTTCCTTGGAGACTGGAATCAATAACGGTCCGCTTGCAATCGCAGTGATTATTGCTGTCTACATCGACAACCCGGGAATCGATGAGATTCTCTTGATTCCGGCGCTTTACTCACTGTTCATCGTGATTATCTCAGCCGCTGTAACGCTGGTCTTCCGAAGGGCGAACGTGGCTGCAGAGCAGAAGATCCCCAACCTGCTGTAAGGGCATTTACCAAAAACAAACCGGAGGCATAGTTACAGCCTCCGGTTTGTTTTTGCTTGGGGACTACTCAAAGCAGAAGTGTTCTTTGTGGATACCTTGGGATTTCCAAGCTGCCTAACATGTGCATTCAATCATGGCGGTCAGGGATCGATTAGTGGTTGAATCCCGCTCCTGGGGTAATGAAGAACCCTCACCCGTTTCCAGGTGAGGGTTCTTGGTTTCACTAGCTCTTAGTGAGAGACAGACTTTCCGATATCAGCACCGGTAAGGCTTCGAACCTCGAGCTCTGCGTACTTAGCAACGTTTCGCTCGCTTGAGGTGATAGTTCCCAACCAGCCCATTAGGAATCCGAATGGAATCGAGATGATTCCAGGGTTTCTTAGTGGGAAGTAGTTGATGTCGATACCTGTCTCCAGTCCAATTAGGGAGTTTCCAGCACCTGTGAAGTTCGGTGAGAGCATCAATAGCAGAAGGGCCATACCCAAACCGCCATAGATTGCCCAAACTGCACCTCGAGTGTTGAACTTCTTCCAGAACATTGTCATGAGGACGGCAGGAAGGTTCGCACTCGCCGCAATGGCGAAGGCAAGACCTACCAGGAACGCAACGTTCAAGCCCTGTGCTGCAATTGCCATGAAGATGGCAATCACGCCAATGCCAACTGCTGCGAGTCGTGCCACGCGTACCTCTTCTGCTTCAGTTGCCTTGCCACCTCGAATCACAGCGCCATAGAGGTCGTGTGCGAAAGAGGTAGAGCTTGCAAGCGTTAGACCCGCGACTGTAGCGAGAATAACCGCGAAGGCGATTGCTCCGATGAATGCAAGCATTACAGCACCACCAAGGCTGCCTTCGCCACCACCCAGTGTTTGCGCTAGCTGAGGGGCTGCAACGTTTCCACTCATGTCGAGCGGTTTGCCGTCTGCGTTGAATCCTCGGTGGAGGATCTCTCTCGGAACCAGAGCAGCAGCACCAAAGCCAAGAGCAATGGTCATTAGGTAGAAGGCACCAATGTTTCCAATGGCCCAGTTCACGCTCTTACGAGCGATCTTCGAGCTTGGCACGGTGTAGAAGCGAATCAGAATGTGAGGAAGACCTGCAGTACCTAGCACTAGTGCAAGTGCGAGTGAAATAAGGTCAATCTTTCCAATCAGAGTTGCTATGGGGTCCCCAGCTATATCGGGACCGAATCTTCCCCCGGGTTCGAGGAACGCCATTCCAGCACCGCTCATTTCACTTGCCTTTGCAAGCAAAGCGTTAATGTCAAAGCTAAACGAGGCGAAAACCATGACTGTGAGCAAAGACGCACCAGTGATGAGCAGGAATGCCTGAACGATCTGAACGTACGAGCTTCCTCGCATTCCACCAACTACAACGTAAAGAATCATCAGGGCACCAACGCCAGCAATGATCCAGTTTTTAGCGGCAGGGTCGGTGAGTCCCAGGAGCAGAGCCACAAGAGCTCCTGCGCCGACCATCTGGGCTAGTAGATAGAAAATGCTAACAACGAGCGTTGAAGCCGCTGCAGCGGTCCTCACGGGCTTTTGGCTCATTCTGAATGAGACAACATCACCCATTGTGTAGCGCCCGGTGTTCCTGAGTGGCTCAGCGATGAGCAACAGGGCTAGTAGCCAGGCAACCAAGAAGCCAATTGAGTACAGGAAGCCATCAAACCCAAACAGGGAGATCAGACCTGCGATACCCAAGAAGCTGGCTGCTGACATGTAGTCCGCTGAAATCGCTAGACCGTTTTGGAAGCCACTTAATGAGCCTCCAGCGTTGTAGAAGTCGGCGCTCTTTTTGCTCTCCCGGTTTGCCCTGACGACAAGAAAGAGAGTTCCGGCGATGAAGAGGCCGAAGAGAATGGCCGCGAGTGTCGCGTAATCGATTGTCATCGCTCTAACTCACTTTCTATCTGAGCCTTTAGCTTCTCAGCTGGTCCGTCCAAGTTCTTAGTTGCGAAGCGATCGTAAAGCCATGCAATTCCAAAGGTTGTTACAAATTGGAGCAAGGCGAGTACGAACGCGACGTTGATGTTCCCAAACACAGGGGTGTTGACAAAGTCTCTTGCGAATGTTGTCAACATGATGAATGAGAAGTACCAGACAAGGAATCCCACTGCAAATGGGAAGGAAAAAGATCTGAATCTCTTTCGGTGTGCTGCGAATTCGTCAGACTCCTGAACTTTTATCCAGATGTCCGAGGATGTTTTGGTATCCATAGAACTCCTTTGTTCTAGATTCGGTACTCCAGTGTCCCGAATCGGCTATTAACCACTTTCACACTAGCGATTCAGATGTCAATTTGAGAGCAATTCGCGAAAAATTTTTCTCCGGTTAGGGGACTTTCTACAGAACCTTGGTTTGTGTCTCACTGACGGTATTGTTATAGGGCTGGGGGCGTTAGCTCAGCCGGTTAGAGCAGCGGACTCATAATCCGTCGGTCGCGGGTTCAAGTCCCGCACGCCCCACCAAGCGAGCCGTCGTCTGTAAATCTCGCTCAGCCCGTTCCTTCTTTGTGAGCGGACTATGGCTAACCCGTCAGGAAGTCAGCAGGCGAGAAATGTGTTTCCACATGGCGACGGGATTTGAGTACATCGGGAAATGCCCGCTTTCGGGGATTTCGACCAGTTCAACTCCCTGGTTGTTTCTAATCTCCGGCAGGTAGCTGAGGCTTGCGTTCTGCTCACCGTACATAAGACAGCGAGGCATGGGAAGTGTTAGAAAGCGATCTAGAAGACCGCCG
>CBFIEQ010000066.1:0-3761 GCA_965661645.1 uncultured Aquiluna sp. | reverse complement strand
TGACGCTGGGGTTAACCTTCATGCTCTTACTTTCTACTTGTAGCGGTAGATGATGCGGCCGCGAGTTAGGTCGTAGGTCGACAGCTCCACAATCACGCGGTCTCCGGGGAGAATGCGGATGTAGTGCTGACGCATCTTTCCCGAGATGTGTGCGAGCACCACGTGCCCGTTAGTCAATTCCACCCGGAACATTGCGTTCGGCAAGGCTTCAACGACCGATCCCTCGATCTCGATAACGCCGTCTTTGTTGGCCATTCACTCACTTATTCACTACTTTTTAGCGTCACGAACACGCGAAAGTTCTCAAGAAAATAAGAGAGGATTTCACGCAGAAACGCCAATGGACAATACTAGGGGGTTTCTGGGGCGAATGCTAGTGCTGAAAGCCAAAAAACTCGGGCAAGCAACAAACTTTTATTGAAATCTATCTCTAGTCCAGCGGAACAGGGGTTATTCCAAATGGAGCAAGTCCTGCAACCCCGCCATCTAACGCGGTCAAAACCCAGATTCCCTTGTCGTGAACCGCGACCGAGTGCTCCCAGTGAGCACCATCTGAACCATCACTGGTCTCAACGGTCCAGTCATCATCCTGAATAAAGGTCTTCTGATCCCCCGCAGTAATCATGGGCTCTAGCGCAACGCATAGACCAGGTGAAACCTTCGGTCCAGCATCGCGGACCCGATAGTTGAATACCGCTGGGTCCTCATGCATGTCGCGACCAATCCCATGACCTACGTACTGTTCCAAAATGCCATAGGGACCGCGCTCTAAAATGTATCTCTCGATCTCGATGCCGACTTCGTTCAGCCGCTTAGCCTTGGCAAGGGCTGCGATACCGGCCCAGAGCGAACCCTCACAAACATCGGATTGCAGCTGGCGCTGTTTGGCTAAATCGGAGTCATCGCCTGGAACCACGATTGAAAAGGCACTATCACCGTTCCAGCCATCGACCATCGCACCGCAGTCAACAGAAACTAAATCACCCGCGCTTAGAACCCGGTTTGAAGGGATGCCATGAACAATTGCCGAGTTCACCGATGCACAGATGGTGTGGTGATAGCCCGGAACCAGCTGGAAGTTTGGAAGACCGCCACCATCGCGGATTGTCTTTTCCGCAATTTGGTCTAGCTCGAGGGTCGTTATGCCGGGCTTGATGGCCGCTCTGACATTGGCAAGGGCCTTTTGGGTCAATAGACCCGCGACTCGCATCTTGCGAATCTGGTCGTTGGTTTTAAGTTCGAACTTCTTACGCATCCGGAGTTAGGCCGCGTGCCTCAAGCGCCTCAATGATTCTGCCGGTGACCTCGTCGATTTCACCAAGCCCGTTGATCTTGGCAACCAGTGAGCGCGAAACATAGACATCGATTAGCGGAGCGGTCTGCTCTTCGTATACCTCCTGGCGACGACGAATCACCTCGGGTGTGTCATCGGCACGGCCCTGCTCCTGTGCCCGCTGCAGTAGCCTGCGGATTAGCTCCTCGGTGTCAGCGGTGAGTTGAACGACAACGTCTAGCTTTTTGCCCATTTCATCCAAGAAACCATCAAGCTCACGAACCTGGTCGATAGTTCTTGGATATCCATCCAAAAGAAAACCCTTTTGGGCATCTGCTTGCGAAATGCGGTCCTTGACCAAGGCGTTGGTCAATGAATCTGGAACGTATTCACCGCGGTCCATAAAGCCCTTGGCTTCAAGACCAAGTGGAGTCTCGTTCTTGACATTCTCACGGAAAATGTCGCCTGTTGAGATTGCTGGAACGCCAAAGTACTCGGCGAGCAAAGAAGCCTGGGTCCCCTTGCCAGCCCCTGGTGGGCCAATCAAAAGGAGCCGGGTCACTTGAGAAGTCCCTCGTAGTTTCGCTGCTCCATCTGAGCGGAGATCTGCTTGACGGTTTGAAGACCAACACCAACGATAATCAGGATTGAGGTTCCACCAAAGGGGAAGTTCTGGTTGGTTCCAATTGCCGTGAAGGCAACCAGTGGAATCAACGCAATCAAACCTAGGTAGATCGCGCCTGGAGCGGTGATGCGGCTGATGACGTACTCAAGGTATTCGGTGGTCGGACGACCGGCGCGAATACCTGGAATGAATCCGCCATATCGCTTCATGTTGTCGCTGATCTCTTCTGGGTTCAAAGTGATTGCGACGTAGAAGTAAGTAAATCCAACAATTAGTGCAAAGTAGACAGCCATGTATAGCGGGTTATCACCTGAAGTCAGGTAGGTAGAAATAAAGGTGACCCATGGCGCTACCTGTCCAGTTGTTGGATCTGGCTGGTTGAACTGAGCCAAAAGCGCTGGCAGATAAAGCATCGAAGAGGCGAAGATAACCGGGATAACACCGGCGGTGTTGACCTTTACCGGAATGAAGGTCGACTGACCACCATATGCCTTGCGACCAACCATGCGCTTCGCGTACTGAACCGGAATCCTGCGCTGTGACTCCTCAACCAAAACCACCAGTGCGACAACCACGAAACCAACAGCCATCACAATCACGAAGATCTCAATGGTGCGGGTCTGCAGAATCTGCAGCAAGGAAGCTGGGAAGGTCGATGCAATCGAGGTGAAGATCAGTAGCGACATGCCGTTACCGACACCGCGCTCGGTGATTAGCTCACCAATCCACATAATCAAACCAGTTCCAGCAGTCATGGTCATCACCATCAGGGTGATGGACACAGGATCTACGTTCACCAAAATCGGCAGCGTACAGTCAGCGCCAAAGAGCGCCCCCTGCCTGGCTACTGTGATCAAGGTGGTTGCCTGCAGCATGCCAAGGGCGATGGTCAGGTAACGGGTGTACTGAGTTAGCTTTGCCTGGCCCTGAGGTCCCTCTTTGTGGAGGGTCTCAAAGCGCGGAATTACCACTCGCAAAAGCTGGGTAATGATTGCCGCGGTGATGTAGGGCATGATGCCCAACGCGAAAATCGATAGCTGGAGCAATGCTCCACCAGAGAACAGGTTCACCAGTTCGTACAAACCAGAGGTTGATTCAGACTGCGCTAGACACTGCTGAACGTTGCCGTAGTCCACGTTTGGAGATGGAATGAACGATCCCAAACGGAAAATAGCAATCATCGCAAGCGTAAACGCAAGCTTGTTGCGCAGGTCCGGAGTCCGGAATGCGCGACCTATGGCTTGAAACACGGTGAACCTACTCCCTGAAAGCTATTTAGGCGTTGACGCTACCGCCGGCAGCTTCAATCTTGGTCTTGGCCGACTCGGATACCTTGTCGACGCTGACCTCAAGCTTAACCGAGACATCACCATTGCCAAGCACCTTGACGGGCTCGCCCTTACGAACTGCACCCTTAGCTACTAGGTCGGCTACAGTCACTGCGCCGCCCTTTGGATAAAGGTCGCTGAGCTTCTCCAGGTTTACAACCTGGTACTCAACACGGAATGGGTTCTTGAATCCACGCAGCTTTGGAGTGCGCATCACCAAGTTCACGCCACCACCCTCGAAACCAAGGCGTGTGGTGGTGCGAGCACCGGTTCCCTTGGTACCGCGACCCGCAGTCTTACCCTTGGAACCCTCACCAAGACCCTTACGAGTCTTCGCCTTCTTCGCACCCTTTGCAGGACGAAGGTGGTGAAGCCTCAGGATCTGCGACTTCTCGCGCTTTTCCTCGGTCTTCTTGGCAGCTGGCTTGGCGGCAGCCTTTGGTGCAGCCTTCTCAGCCGGGGTCTTTGGTGCAGCCTTTTCGGCAGCCGGCTTAGCGGCGGTCTTAGGTGCAGCCTTGGCAGCAGCTGGCTTAGC
>CBFIEQ010000065.1:0-3837 GCA_965661645.1 uncultured Aquiluna sp. | reverse complement strand
TCGCCCTAGACGATGTAACACTGGTCGTTGAGCGCGGCGAGATCCATGCAATCTGTGGTGAAAATGGCGCTGGTAAGTCAACCCTGATGAAGGTTCTCTCCGGGGTTTATCCATTCGGCACCTACACCGGAGACATTGTCTTTGAGGCCGATGTCAAAAAATACGGCAACATTCGTGATTCGGAAGAAGACGGCATCGTCATCATCCACCAGGAGCTAGCCCTTAGCCCCCACCTCTCAATCGCAGAGAATATTTTTCTAGGCAACGAACTAAAAACCTTCGGCCTAATCGACTGGAACAAGACCAACCAGGAAGCTGCCAAGCTGATGGCGCGCGTTGGTCTTCAGGAAAAGCCCACTACCGCCATCAAGGACATCGGTGTTGGTAAGCAGCAGCTGGTTGAGATCGCAAAGGCGCTCTCAAAGCGCGTGAAGCTATTGATTCTGGACGAGCCAACCGCTGCGTTGAACGATGAGGACTCCGCTCACCTTTTGGGCCTATTGCGCCACCTCAAGGAGCAGGGCATCACCTCAATCATCATCTCCCACAAGCTCAACGAGATTGAGGCAATCGCCGACACCACAACCATCATTCGCGATGGCAAGACCATTGAGTCATTGCGCATGAAGCAAGACCAGGTTTCTCAAGAGCGCATCATCAAGGGCATGGTTGGTCGCGATATGGAAAACCGCTACCCAGAGCGCCACCCAGAGATCGGAGACGAGATTCTTCGGGTCGAAAACTGGACCGCCTATCACCCGCTAGACACCCACCGCCTAATCGTCGACAACATCTCTATGCACGTCAAGCGCGGCGAGATTGTCGGTCTAGCGGGCATCATGGGTGCCGGTCGCACCGAGTTCGCAAGATCGCTCTTTGGCCACTCCTATGGCACCAAGATCTCAGGCCAGGTCTACAAAAATGGCAAAGAGATCAAGGCAAAGACCGTCAAGGAGGCAATCGCCAATGGCCTTGCCTATGCCACTGAAGACCGCAAGCGATATGGCCTGAACCTAATCGAGGACGTCAAGCGCAATATCTCGCTGGCTTCGCTCAAGAACTTTGTGAGATTCGGCCTGGTCAACGGCAACGAAGAGTTCAAAAAGGCCAGTGAATACCGCGAGAGCATGAACATCAAAGCACCTTCGGTGCTTTCTGTCACCGGGCAGCTCTCGGGCGGCAACCAGCAGAAGGTCGTGCTCTCTAAGTGGATCAACGTAAACCCCGATGTCTTGATTCTCGATGAGCCAACCCGAGGAATCGATGTTGGTGCGAAGTATGAGATTTATCTGATCATTCAGAGACTGGCAGCCGAGGGCAAGGGCGTCATCGTGATCTCTTCCGAGCTGCCAGAACTATTGGGCATTTGCGATCGCATATATGCGATTGCAGAGGGCCGGATTACCGGTGAGGTTACTCGACAAGAGGCCACACCGGAAAAACTTATGACATACATGACCATGGAGAAGGGTAAAAACTAATGTCCTCGCTTTCAACGCAGTCCAAGAGTTTCATGGACTCAATTCGCGATCGTTTGCAAGGTGTGAACCTCAGGCAGAACGGTATCTTCCTAGCCCTAATTGGCTTGGTGGTGTTCTTCGCCCTAACCACTCCGAATGCAGCTTCGCTAACCCCGACGAACTTCTCCAACCTGGTGGTTCAAAACGGTTACATCCTGGTTCTGGCCATCGGTATGGTGATGGTCATCATCGCTGGCCACATCGACCTCTCGGTGGGTTCGATTGCCGCCTTCATTGGTGGTGTTGCTGGTATTTTGGCGGTTCGACCGCTTGAGCAAGATGGCTGGGAGTGGCTCCCAGCGCTACCTTGGTGGGGAGCAATCTTGGGCGCCATCGGTGTTGGTGCAATTGTGGGCATGTGGCAAGGATTCTGGGTTGCCTATGTCGGAATCCCTGCGTTTATTGTGACCCTGGCAGGTATGTTGCTGTTTCGCGGTATGGCACTACTCACCCTGCAGAACACGAACATTGGCCCATACCCTGACGAGTTCCGTGCGATTGGTAACGGCTTTTTGGACAAAGAAAAAGGCTTGAACGCAACCTTTGGTTTCTCTGAGGACTACAACCTAACCGCACTCATTGTCACAGCTCTTGCCGTCATTGTGGTTTGGTTTGCAGCACTGCGCCAGCGCAGTGGCAAGCTGAAATACGGTCAGGTCGTTGAGCCAACGGTTTGGTTCTACCTAAAGAACACCATCCTCACCCTGATGGTTGCCTATGTTGGCTTCCAGCTCTCGCAGGCAAACGGTATTCCGATCACTCTGATTCTTTTGGTGTTCCTGGTCGTCGTCTACACCACCGTCATGAACCGAACTCCTTTCGGCCGCTACATCTACGCAATCGGTGGAAACCTGAACGCTGCGGTGCTATCGGGTATCAATGTCCGCATGGTCAACTTCTGGCTGTTTGTGAACATGGGTGCTCTTGCTGCTCTTTCCGGTGTTCTGATCACCGCCCGCATGAACTCCGCTGTGCCAAAGGCCGGTGATGGCTTCGAGCTCGATGCCATCTCCTCGGTATTCAGTGGTGGTGCTGCGGTTCAGGGTGGCGTTGGAACCGTAACCGGCTCGATTGTTGGTGGCATGATCCAGGGTGTCCTTGCAAACGGTATGAACCTGAACTCTGTTGGCATCGATATCCAGATGACCATTAAGGGCCTTGTGCTCTTGTTGGCGGTGGCCTTCGACGTTTGGTCAAAGCGCCGCAAATAGAAGTAGAGATGAAACCCTCCCCGACCTCGGGGAGGGTTTTTCTCTTTCAGCCATAGCCCCTACGCTTGCCTCATGCGCAAGTGGGGATATGGGCTAGCCGGGCTATTGGCACTGATCGTCTTTTCTGGCATAAATGCCCCCGATCCTTCCCCAACCCAAGACGCTCCCTCAGCCAGCCAAACGCAGACTCAAACCGCAGGGCCCTCTCCAAGTGAGTCAACTGCCGAGCCAAAAGAATCAACAACTGAGGCAGCCGAACCCGAAACCAGAGACGAAAGCCCTGCTCCTTCTGCTTCATCAACCGAGCCTCAGCCCGAGACCCAAACCCAAACCCCACAGCCACAGCTCACCCAAGAGGCCGAGTCTCCAGTCAATTCAGAAACTGAGACTTCAACCCCTAGCCCAACACCTACCCCAACTCCAACACCTACCCCAACCCCAACACAGCCGGCAACAGCCCCTGCCCCTGCGCCGAGTGGTCTGGGCGCATTGCTCGCACAGCTTGTGATCGAGGAGGAGTTCCCATCCGGTTATGACAGAGATCTGTTTAGACATTGGATAGATGTTGATCGTGATGGTTGCGATGCCAGGCGAGAGGTATTGATTATTGAGGCCGTTGTCTCTCCAGTAGTTGGCTCTCGGTGCTCACTCACGGGGGGCACTTGGTATTCGGCATTCGATGGGGTCACGATAACCAATGCCTCTGACGTTGATATGGACCACATGGTGCCCTTGAAGGAGGCCTGGGACTCTGGTGCTCACGCTTGGAGTGAGGAGCGAAGAAGAGCATTTGCAAATGACATTGACCTACCTGAAGCCCTCATTGGTGTGACCAGGTCATCCAACAGATCAAAAGGCGCTAAAGATCCTGCCGAATGGCTGCCACCACTTGTTAGTTACCACTGCCAGTACGTGAGGGACTGGATGGTCGTGAAGATTACGTGGGAGCTCAGCGTTGATGCCAGGGAGTTCAACGCACTGAGGAGCGTTGCTGCTGGGTGTTGACGCTACCTCAGGCTTGAGTCAAAGAAGTCACTGAGGGCCTTGGCATAACGATCTGGCTCGGTGAGCATTCCCTCGGTGTGGTCAGCCCCCTCAAAAGTCTC
>CBFIEQ010000064.1:0-4099 GCA_965661645.1 uncultured Aquiluna sp. | reverse complement strand
CAGGGCAATTTGCGCTTCGGGATCCATCTCAAGCTGCTCCGCAACATCGGCAGCTAAGCGGTCTAAAAACTCAAGCTTGTATTCCATGTGCGGGTCTTCTAGGCCCCTGCCATGGGGGACATAGAGGCTGTAGATCTTGACTCCGTCAAAGACTGCGCTAAGCGCCCTGGCTTCGACGATGTCTTTGAACTCAGGCTGCGAGCGAAACTCGAATTCGACTTCTTGGGGATCGAGATGTTCTTTGTAGGCAAAAGCGACGCCATTCCACTGGTTCAAACCATGCGAGATGACTTTGTAGCCAATTGCTTCAAAGTCGGCAACCGGAAACTGCTCTGGCTTGCACTTGATCTCTTGCATAGCTAAGACATCGACGTTAGTTCTCTGGAGAAAGGGGACGACTCTTGGAGCTCTTGCTCTAATGCTGTTTACGTTCCAGGTTGCTATTTGCACTCCTAAACTCTAACCATGACATTTCAAAGCGATAAGGCGCGACTTGTTGAACTGGTCAAAGAACTGGCAGTTGTCCATGGCAAGGTGACCCTCTCATCAGGCATCGAGGCCGACTACTACGTCGACCTCCGCAGAGCAACCCTGCACCATGAGGCAGCGCCGCTGATTGGCAAAGTGATGCTAGAGCTGATTCGTGAGGCGGGGCTCAATCCCGATGCAGTCGGAGGATTGACCATGGGAGCTGACCCGGTCGCAACTGCCCTGCTCCACCAGGCAGCTGCGCAGGGAGTCGCCTTGGATGCATTTGTGGTTCGCAAAGAAGCCAAGAAACACGGCATGGGCCGCCAGGTTGAGGGGCCAAGTGTTGTGGGAAAGAATGTCGTGGTTTTGGAAGACACCTCGACCACCGGGGGTTCTCCTCTAACGGCAGCCAAAGCTCTCACCGAAGCCGGTGCAAATGTCCTAGCTGTTGCGACGGTCGTGGATCGGTCGACAGGAGCTAGAGAAGTTATTGAGGCACAGGGGTATTCTTATCTGACGGCCATTACGTTGGCCGATTTAGGTCTCTAAGAACGAGGTGTAAGTGCAGCGCAATGTTGCGCCGTTTGTCTTTCTGCAGCTCGCATCACTAACCAGTGTCATCTCCGGATCGATGGTGTTCATCTCCTTCCCTTGGGTAGCACTTGAACTGACGGGCTCCGCAGGAACCGCCGGCTTTGTTGTGGCAATGACCGCTATCCCGGCATTGCTGATGGCACCACTCATTGGATCCGTAATTGATCGTTTCGGCAGGCGCTTTGTTGCAATCTGGGCAGAGCTCTTTACCGCACTCACGGTGATTTTGATCCCCATCATCGCTGGGCTCTGGGAGCTCACGGTTGCCTCATTGATTGCGGTTGGTGTTTTTAGGGCGGTGTTTGCTCCCGGTGGTTCAACATCACGAAAGTCCTTGGTCCCCGACACTGCTGCCCCAGCCAAGATGACCCTAGATCGAGCTAACTCAATCCACGAGGGGCTCTTTGCAACCGGCTTTGCAATTGGACCGGCGCTCGCGACTTTGTTGATCGCTTCAATTGGCTCTGCCAACACCTTCTTGATCGTTGCGCTCTTTGGAGTGTTGTCAGCAATCTTCGCTTCGCTGATCAGGGTTCACGAGCAGCACGAAGAGAATGATGAGACCGAGAAGGAGCCATTCTTCAAATACGCGCTGCAGGGCTTCAAGGTATTGGGTCAAAATCCTGGTGTCATGGTCATGATGGCCGCCATCATGACCCTTGCCATCATCTACCTGCCAACCGAGATGGTTGTTCTCCCCGCCTACTACAACCTGCTTGGAGATCCGGAGGGACTGGGTCTTGCAATCTCAATTGGCGCTGCAGCTTCGATTGTTGGTGCGCTTGGTTTTGAGCAAATCCACAAGCGGGTGAGCTTCAAAAACATTCTGCGCATCGGCATCTTGGGAATTGGTCTTGCCATGATCCCAATGAGCCTTTTGCCATCTCAGTTCTGGATGGTTTTCTTCTTTGGAGTCTTAGGCCTTGCCTGGGGACCGCTCTTGCCACTACTCAACACCGTGATTCAGCAGAAGATCCCGGCCAATAAGCGTGGTCGAGTGTTTGCGCTGGAGATGACCATTTGGCAGGCCGGGCCACTATTGACGATGGTCGCTGTTGGCTTGGCAGTTGACGGTTTTGGTGTTGGCCCGGTTTATATGGTTCTGGCTGCCAGTGTTGTGATCGCAGGGTTGTTGGTGTCATTCAATAAATACATCAAGCAGCTCAACAGCTAGTTCTCCACAGATTCTCTCTTGGCTCCCACTAGAGCCTCCAACCAAGTAACAATCTCTCCATGACATTGTTAGAAATAGAACTATCAGATAATCTGATTCACATGAAGAAGATCATGACTGCCACTGAAGTTGCCCGCAACTTCAGTGATGTCCTGGATGCTGTTGTTGCAGGTGATGAGATCACTATCACCAGGGGCAAAAGACCAGTTGCTGTTTTGGGAAGTGTCAAAGATGAAACCCCTAACTCAGTTCGATTGGCCGCAGCACTAAAAGAGCACTTTGAGAAATACGGATACATCACCGAGGAAGAAGCAAACGAGCGCATTGCAGCTATTCGAGCAGATAGGGACGCAGACCTGGCTCTCCAGATTGAGAGAGGTGTATGGAACACCTAGTGCTTGACTCCTCGGTTTGGATAGCCATCGAGAGAGGGGTCGAGAGTGAAATCCAGGTGCTGAAGGAGGGGTTCAACATTATTCTTCCCGCAATGGTTGCCGCTGAACTCATGCCTGACCCCGCTCACATCCAACCGGGAACCACCCGGCATCAGCGATCGCTCGACTTCCTTGCCTTTGTTAGACGTGAGGCTGAGTTTGCAGCTTTCGATGAGAATGTGGTTGAAAAGTACGTGCAACTGATTTCATTTTGTAAGAGGGAAGGCCGACCGCGCTCAATCCCAGATTTGATGATTGCCGCAACGGCGTTGGCACATGGAGCGCTTTTGAAATCCTTTGATAAGAAGGCAGTCTTTGAAAATCTTCCCAATCTAAGGGTGCTTTCCTAAAGCCCTAGGCTTGAGCGGATGAGCGAAGAGATTCAAGAGCCGATTGCGGTTCCAACCTGGGGCGTTGGCCCCTATGAGGGCGACCCAAGCAAGGATCCAAACTTCGCCAAGTTTGATTCGGAGCTACTGGCCAACGGCGACACCAGAAATGTGGTGGATAGCTATCGCTATTGGTCGATGGAGGCCATCGTCGCCGACCTGGATTCCAAAAGGCACCGCTTCGAAGTCGCAATAGAGAACTGGCAGCACGATCTAAACATTGGCTCAATCGTGAGAACCGCAAATGCGTTCATGGCAGCTCGGGTCCACATCGTTGGCAATAAGCGCTGGAACCGTAGAGGCGCAATGGTTACGGACCGCTATCAGCACATCACCCAGCACTCAACCGTCGAAGAGTTGATTGAGTATGCAAAGACCGCTGGAGAGGGCGGCAAGCCGCTGCCAATCATTGCGATCGATAATGTTCCGGGCTGCAAGAAACTCGAGGAATACCAGCTTCCAAAGGAGTGCATCTTCTTGTTTGGGCAAGAGGGCCCGGGGCTGTCTCAGCCAGCACTTGATGCCGCTGATGTGGTGTTGGAGATCACGCAGTTTGGATCAACCAGATCAATCAACGCCTCAGCCGCTGCTGCAATAACTATGCACACTTGGGTGATGCAGCACGTTTTTAGTTAGACTCGTAAGAGGGCTTTTGCCCAAGAATCCCCAATCTAGAAAGGGGTAACGCCATGCCCGCAGTAGTCCTAGTCGGAGCCCAGTGGGGCGACGAGGGTAAAGGTAAGGCAACAGACCTACTCGGAGACCGCGTCAACTACGTGGTTCGTTACCAGGGTGGTAATAACGCTGGACACACCGTAGTCATTGGTGACAAGAAGTTTGCCCTGCACCTTCTACCCTCCGGCATCCTCACCCCAGAGGTGACACCGGTAATTGGTAACGGAGTTGTCGTTGACCTGGAAGTTTTGTTCCGTGAGATCGATGGCCTAAACGAAAAAGGCGTCGACACCTCCCGTTTGATGATCTCCGCAAATGCCCACATCATCACGCCCTACCACGTAACCGTCGACAAGGTTTCA
>CBFIEQ010000063.1:0-4134 GCA_965661645.1 uncultured Aquiluna sp. | reverse complement strand
GTTCTAGATTCAGTTCCAGTTTTGGCATATGGCATACGCACGGATTTTCAAACCAAAAGCTTTCCCGGCTCAAGGCGTTTGATGGAGATAGCTCACTCTCTAGAGGAGCTTAAGACGATCTGCCGGTGTGGCCGCAAGGCAATGTTCAATGGTCGCAAGATAAACGGGAAGTTCATCTTTGATGGAGATCAGGTGGCTATCGACGGTGACAAGGTCTCCTATGAATCTCTATGTGCCGCCTGTTACTTCGAGAAACTAGGTAAGTAACGATCTAACTGCAACCAAACCTGAGGCGTTCTCAGCCAAGGCTGTGGTATGTTTTTTTCCGAACTACTTCAAGGAGGCGATGTCCACCCGTGGACTATCCCAATAGTTATAGCTTGAATTCGAATCGAGCTCATCACAGGACCAAGGCGAAACAATGCTGATCGAATTTGGTCTGATTCTTCTTGGCCTAGCCGTTATTGCAATCATCATCGCCTTCAATGGCTACTTCGTTGCGCAAGAGTTTGCTTACATGGCGGTTGACAGGCCAACTTTGCGAGCAATGGCCGAAAAGGGCAACAATGGCGCCAAGCGCGCGCTCAAAGTTACCAACCGGACATCCTTCATGCTCTCTGGAGCACAGCTCGGTATCACCATCACCGGCCTCATGGTCGGTTATGTTGCCGAACCAATGGTCGGCGAATCGCTTGGGCGACTCTTAGGAACAGCCGGTGTTCCGCAAGCGGTCGGCATCACGGTTGGAACAGTTTTTGCTCTAGTTTTGGCAGCTGTTGTGCAGATGATCTTTGGCGAGCTTTTCCCAAAGAATTTGGCTATCTCAAATCCAACTCCAATGTCATTAGGACTAGCCCGGTCAACGCTCTTGTACCTGGCTGTATTCGGCTGGCTAATTTCATTCTTTGACAAGTCATCTAATGCACTGCTTCGACTCATAAGGGTCGAACCGGTTCATGATTTGGACGCCAGTGCGAATGCCGATGATTTGGAGCACATGGTAGAGGACTCCTTTGACAGCGGTGACCTGCCGCAGGATCTTTTTGTCCTGCTGGATAGAATTCTGGACTTCCCAGACCGCGATGTTGAGCATGCGATGGTTCCAAGATCGAGAACTGACTTTATCGAGCCGGAAACCACCATCGCCGAGGCTAGAGAGTTGATGTCAACTTCACACACCCGCTATCCGGTGATAGGTGAATCGGAAGAGCCTCTGGGTGTTTTGCACCTCTCAGATGTTCTTCATTGCAAGCCAAACGACAACTCCCCGGTCACCAAGCACATGCGTGAGCCACTAGTGGTTCCAACAGTGATGAGCCTGCCTGAGGTGCTTCGCTCGATGATTGAGACTCAAAACGAGATGGCGCTTGTTATCGATGAATATGGCGGGTTTGCTGGCGTGCTAACAATCGAAGATCTAGGTGAAGAGCTACTGGGTGAGATCAATGACGAGCACGACACAGACGAAGTCGATGTGATTCTTCAGATTTCAGAGGACAAGTGGCAGCTACCAGGATCCATGCCTATCGATGAGCTGGAGCGATTGATGGGCATTGATATCCCTGAGGGTGACTGGGAAACCCTCTCTGGATTGCTAATAGGCACCAAGGGCTCACTACCCGAAGTTGGTGAGCAAATTGAAATCCAGATTCAACAGGATCCTGACGACATCACAAGCGGTGAGGAAACAATTCAAGTCTTGCGCGCGCAGGTTGGCACAATCGACCGGCATATTCCAGACGACGTAGTAGTGGAACTGGTTCGCATCACTCCGCCAGATGAAGATTCTGAGGAGGCTGATCTCTGATGGGATTTGACTGGACCGTCTTTTTGATTACCGTGTTGCTCATCGTTTTGAGTGCATTCTTTGTCGTCATTGAATTTTCGCTGATTGGCGCTCGACGTCACCGACTCGAAACGGAGGCATCCGAAAGCGCTTCCGCTCGAGCCGCCCTCAGGGGAATGAACGAGCTAACCACCATGTTGGCTGCCGCACAGCTGGGAATCACTGCCTGCACTTTCGGCCTCGGTGCCGTTACAAAGCCAGCTGTTGAATACTGGCTAGAGCCTCTATTGACGGCAGCGGGGCTGCCGCTTTGGATAGCCGGAGGCACGGCGTTCGCACTCTCCTTGCTGCTGGTGACGTTCCTGCACCTGGTGGTAGGCGAAATGGCACCCAAGTCATGGGCAATCGCCAACCCTGAGCTCTCCGCGAAGGTTATTGGCATTGCCTCACGCATCTATCTGTGGCCGCTAAAGCCATTCTTGGATTGGGTCAACAAAATTGCCAACTTCCTAGTGAGGGCGGTTGGTGTCACGCCAGTTGATCGGGCCGCGGTCGGAGGCCAAGACGCAGACACAATTCGCCAGGTCGTTGAGCACTCGGCCCAAATTGGTGTCTTGGAGCCGCAATTGAAGTCTCAAATTACCGAGGCAATTCAACTTCAGAGCATCACAGCTGGGGACTTTACGAAGCCAGGGCAGGAGATCGCTGCCGTTGCTTACAACAGCACCGTCGGCGAGCTCCAGGAAGAAAGCCGTCGCTCGGGACACCTCCGAATCTTGGTAAAGAACAAGGCGGGCGAAATTAGCCACGTCGTTCACATTCGCGACACTCTTCAGGTTGCCCAATCCAAACCAATAAAGAAGTTTCTGAGGCCGGTATTTGCGACCAGTTCCGATACCCCACTTCACGAAATGCTCCAAAGCATGAGAGGTGCTGGCGTTCAACTCGCTCTCGTTAATCACAGCGAGGGTTTGCAAAGCGTTGTGACGGTCAAGGACGTCATCAAGCGAGTCTTGCCTCAGGGGTAGCAGTTAACTTGCGGTATTTTCCCAGCCAACGTTCATAAGGTTCTTAAATGACTGCTCTCGACATCATCTTTGTTGTAGCAGGGCTTGCAATGCTCACCTTTGGTGGTGAAGCGTTAGTTCGGGGCGCATCCACGATTGCTTCAAAGTTACGGATTTCGCCTCTTGTCATAGGTCTGGTGGTTGTTTCAGCTGCGACATCCGCTCCGGAGTTTGCGGTTACCGTCGGATCTGTTGCCAGTGGAGAACCAGACCTTGCAATTGGTAACGTCATCGGCAGCAACATTGCAAACATTTTGCTCATCTTGGGCATTGCTGCCCTTGTCAGCCCACTTGTTATTAAACGTCAGCTGGTTCGGTTCGACATCCCTGTAATGCTCGGCCTTACAGGGCTCATGGTGTTATTCAGCCTTGACGGTGTGATTTCGGCAGCAGATGGCATCGTGCTTTTTGCACTGCTTGCCGTCCATACGCTGATTAGCTTTGTGGTCGGCAAGAAGGCAACGAATCAGGTTGACTACTCCCCTGTCGAGCTCCCCCTGAACACAAAGCCAATCAATGTCTTTTTCGCAATTGGCCTTCTGGTAGCAGGAGTCGGGCTTTTGGTTGCTGGATCCCAGCTTCTTGTGGCAGGTGCTGTCAACATAGCAACAGCTCTGGGGGTCAGCAGTCTTGTAATTGGGCTGACAGTTGTGGCGATTGGAACATCGCTTCCAGAGCTGGCTACATCCGTTGTTGCTATTGCAAGAGGTGAAACCGACATGGCCGTTGGAAACGTGGTTGGTAGCAACATTTTCAACATTGGCTTGGTGCTCGGTGTGCCATCAATCATTTTCGGTGAAGGACTGCCTGTAATTGCGTCGGCTCTAGCGATCGACGCTCCACTGATGATGGCCGCTGCACTAGCGCTTCTTCCGATTGCCTTCACGGGATTCAAGGTTCAACGGTGGGAAGGTGCTTTGTTCTTGTCCCTCTATGTTGCTTATGTCGTATTCCTGGTTTTGGATAACACAGGCCACGAAGCAACAGCAGGATTTGCGACAATCATGATCTGGTTTGTCGCACCGCTTTTGGCGGCTACCTTGATTGCAGTTACCGCCTACGAGTTTGGTTTAATTCGAGCTCGTCGCGAGCTGAGACTTGCCGAGAATAATTCCAAATCTGACTGATAACGTCTTGTCATGATCAAGCATCCGTATCCAGCCTTTCGCGATGGCCACGCCCATCCGCTTTTTGCAGGACGTGAGGCATTGGGGCCGCAGGTAACCGGTCTCGAGAGTATTGAAGAGATTGTAAAAGCGGTGAAGAGGTGGGCAGACGCTA
>CBFIEQ010000062.1:0-4165 GCA_965661645.1 uncultured Aquiluna sp. | reverse complement strand
CTTTCTATGGTCCCAAGATCTCAGTTCAAGCACGAGACGCTATCGGCAGAACTTGGCAAATGAGCACCATTCAGTTGGATTTCAACTTGCCTGAGAGATTTGATCTGGAGTACGTCGGTTCCGATGGCGAGCGTCACCGGCCGATCATGATCCACCGCGCACTATTTGGTTCCATTGAGCGTTTCTTTGGAGTGTTGACCGAACACTACGCCGGACATTTCCCGCCTTGGTTGGCTCCCGTTCAGGTGGTCGGAGTTCCAATTGCTGACGAGTTTGGAGGCTACCTCGAGGGGGTAGCTCGAGATCTTCGAATGCAGGGTGTTCGCATCGAGGTTGACCACTCGGACTCTCGAATGCAAAAGAAGATACGCGACCACACAATGCAAAAGGTCCCTTTCATTTTGCTTGCAGGAGCTAGAGATCAAGAAGCAAAGACTGTCAGTTTCCGGTATCGGGATGGATCTCAGGAAAATGATGTTCCACTTGAGAGAGCTAAATCAATAATTTTGGACGCGATAAAAGAGAAGAGACAGGTCTAATTGACTGAGTTTTTAGACTCAATGAGCCCCATGCAGGATGGCTTTGAGAGGCTGTGGACACCGCACCGCTTGGTCTACCTGCGGGATTTGCAGCAGCCACCGGACGATGAGTGTCCATTTTGCGAAGCGCCAACCAAATCTGACGAGGACGGACTCATCGTTTATAGAGGTGCGACCTCTTACGCTCTTCTGAATCTGTTCCCCTACAACCCGGGCCACTTGCTGGTTGTCCCGTATCGCCATTTCGACACCTACGACAAGGCAACGGAGGAAGAAGCAGCTGAGATTGCCAAAATTACCCAAGGATTGATGCGCACGTTACGGAATGTTTCAGGTGCACACGGGTTCAACATCGGTATGAATCAGGGGGCGGTTGCCGGAGCCGGTATCGCCTCACACCTGCACCAGCACATAGTTCCGCGCTGGAGCGCCGATTCAAACTTCTTCCCAATAATCGCTCAGACCAAGGCCATGCCGAGGTTGCTGGGTGAGGTTAGGGACGCTATTGCTCAAAACATCGTCAACGAGATTTAGGATTTAGACATGACAACTCAAGGAAAATCAGCAACTCCACTTGTTAAATCAGGCTTGGCCCAGATGCTAAAGGGTGGCGTCATCATGGATGTCGTCAACGCCGAGCAAGCAAAGATTGCAGAAGATGCAGGCGCCGTGGCAGTAATGGCACTTGAGCGTGTTCCAGCTGACATCCGAGCCCAAGGTGGCGTCGCGCGCATGAGCGACCCTGACCTAATCGACCAGATCATTGAGACTGTTTCGATCCCAGTGATGGCTAAGGCGCGCATTGGCCACTTTGTCGAGGCTCAGGTTCTGCAGTCCCTCAAGGTCGATTACATCGACGAGTCGGAGGTGCTTTCACCTGCTGACTATGTAAATCACATTGACAAGTGGGGTTTCGACGTTCCTTTCGTTTGTGGTGCAACAAATCTGGGAGAGGCGCTTCGCAGGATTACAGAGGGCGCATCCATGATTCGCTCAAAGGGCGAGGCTGGTACTGGAGATGTCTCTGAGGCAACCAAGCACATCAGGACAATCCTCGGTGAGATCCGCGCCTTGAGTGCCAAGACAGAGGATGAGCTCTATGTTGCAGCTAAAGAGCTGCAGGCTCCCTACGAACTGGTGAAGAACGTGGCCCAAAATGGCAAGTTGCCGGTCGTCCTATTTGTTGCCGGGGGAGTTGCCACGCCTGCAGACGCCGCAATGATGATGCAACTCGGAGCCGATGGTGTTTTTGTTGGCTCTGGAATCTTCAAGTCAGGGGACCCGGTTTCTCGCGCCAAGGCAATCGTGAAGGCAACTGCTGCCTTCAACGACCCAGCTGTAATTGCTGAGGCATCCAGAGGTCTGGGCGAGGCAATGGTTGGTATCAACGTCAACGACCTTCCGGCCCCACACCGCCTTGCGGAGCGTGGCTGGTAATTGCGGGTCGGGGTCTTAGCTCTCCAAGGTGATGTACGCGAGCACGAGGAGCTTTTAGGCTCTCTTGGGGCAGAGGTTATTGCGGTTCGTAGACCAAATGATCTCAAAGATTTAGATGGCTTGGTTATCCCTGGGGGAGAATCAACCGCGATTTCCAAGTTGATAAATCTTTTTGGACTAATGCAACCAATCAGGGACTTCGTCAAACAAAAGCCGGTCTTGGCAACTTGTGCCGGACTCATTCTGCTGGCAGACGATGTCGAAGGAAGGCTGGCAGATCAAGAGCTCATCGGTGGGCTAAACATCAGCGCCTCACGCAATGCCTATGGCTCTCAAACGGACTCATTTGAGGCGGAGGTTCAGTATGAGGCCGCGGTTGAACGCGTTGCTTTCATTCGAGCTCCAAAGATTCTTGACTCGAGAGATACCGAAATTTTGGCCACCTACAAAGGTGAAGCGGTTGCTGTCAAGCAGGGGAAGCTGATAGCTGCTTGCTATCACCCTGAGATAACTGGAAGCACTTTTTTGCACAGCTTGTTCATAACCGAAATCGAAACGCGCAAGAAGGCAGTAATTTAGTAGCACTATGTCAGGTCATTCCAAGTGGGCAACCACCAAACACAAAAAAGCAGCTAACGATGCCAAGCGAGCCAAGCTCTGGGCCAAGCTAATCCGAAACATTGAAGTTGCAGCGAGAAACGGTGGAGGCGACCCAGACGGCAATCCAGCTCTGTATGACGCGATCTACAAAGCCAGAAAGAGTTCTGTCCCAAACGACAACATCGATCGCGCAGTAAAGCGCGGATCTGGTGATGGCAATGACGGAGTTGACTATCAGAACATTCTTTACGAGGGCTACGGTCCGAATGGAGTAGCAGTTTTGGTTGAGTGCCTGACCGACAATAAGAACCGAGCTGCTGCAGAGGTGAGACTCGCCTTCACTAAAAATGGCGGCAACATGGCTGACCCTGGCTCCGTGTCTTACCAATTTGCCAGGAAAGGCGTGATTCTGGTCCCGAGTGGCCCCAGTGAAGATGACGTCCTTGAGGCCACTTTAGAACACGACGTGGAGGACCTGTCCAGCGGGATTGACAGTTTTGTTTTGACAACCGACCCAAGCTCAATGGTGGCAGCGAGGGCGGCTCTGCAAGAGGCCGGTATTGATTACGATTCGGCTGATGTTGAGTTCGTCTCGAGTCTCAAAATCAGTGCAGACTTAGAAACCGCCAACAAGGTCATAAAGCTGATCGATGCGCTAGAAGACCTGGATGATGTTCAAGCCGTTTTCACTAACATGGATCTGTCTCAAGAGGTCCTCGGTCAACTAGAGGCTCAGGGCTAGTGGCGCTAATCCTCGGGGTCGATCCGGGTTTGACCCGGTGTGGCTTTGGGGTGGTCGAATCTGGACTAAAGGCCGTCAACTTTGGTCTTTTCCAATCGGCAGCTGGGACCGATCCAAGTAGTCGCGTGGGAACAATCGCGGAGGAGCTAGAGAAGCTTGTCGTCAAACACAAGCCTGACCTAATAGCCCTTGAGAGGGTATTCGCCCAGGCAAACCTGCGCTCAGTAATGGGTGTGGCGCAAATCTCAGGTGCACTCATGGCAATTGCCCATCGCCACAGTATTCCTCTGCAGTTTTTCACCCCCTCCGAGGTGAAGCTTGCGGTGACCGGTCACGGCCGCGCTGGCAAGGACCAGGTTGCTCAAATGGTTACCCGGCTGCTGTTGCTTGAAGAAATTCCTAAGCCAGCGGACGTTGCAGATGCTTTGGCCGTAGCGGTTTGCGCCCACAAGCGTGCAGTTGGGGTCGGAACAGCCGCCCAGCAGAAGTGGGTCGCAGCTGCTAAAGCTTCGAACCGGAAGCTAGGTTAGCCTCATGATCTCCCAACTCACCGGCAATCTTGCAGAGCTCTCACTGGACAGAGCCATAGTCACCGTAGGGGGAGTTGGCTTCAGTGTTGCATTGACCCCTAAACATGCGCTAAGACTCAAGGCTGGACAAGAGGTTACGTTTCGCACGAAATTAGTTGTCCGAGAAGACGACCTCTCTCTCTATGGCTTTGAGACTAGTCAAGAAGCGAGCTATTTCGATTTGCTCTGTTCTGTTAGTGGAATTGGCCCAAAGCTGGCCATGACCATCCTGGGAGGTCTTGACGCCCAGGGCATCACCAATGCGGTTAACAGCCAAG
>CBFIEQ010000061.1:0-4368 GCA_965661645.1 uncultured Aquiluna sp. | reverse complement strand
AACTCTGGGACAAGGGCTTGCAGCTTGTTGCCGGAAACAATGTTTTGGTCTTGAGTGCAGACAACACGGAGCTAATTGTTGTTGGCAAAGATTCCACAGAGCGGTTGTCTGGGACGAAACATGAGGTAGCAAGATCGCTCATTGAGTTGATTTCAAAATACTTGTCCGAATAGCGCAATATACTTTTCAGTTATGACGCTACGCACATTTACATCTGAATCGGTCACTGAAGGCCACCCCGACAAGATCTGTGATCAGATCTCCGACACCATCCTCGACGCGATGCTGGAACAGGATTCCGAGGCACGAGTCGCCGTTGAAACACTCGTCACGACAGGCTTAGTCCACGTTGCTGGAGAGGTGACAACCTCTGGTTACGTAGAAATTCCGCAGTTGGTTCGCCAGAAGATACTTGAGATTGGCTACGACTCATCGGAAATCGGATTCGACGGAGCATCTTGCGGAGTCTCAGTCTCTATCGGCGCCCAATCGCCTGACATCGCTGCAGGTGTCGATGATGCACTTGAAGCCCGGTCCGGAATTGAGGATGCTGACTCAAAGCTTGGGGCTGGCGACCAGGGCATGATGTTCGGATACGCCACAAATGAAACAAGCGTTCTAATGCCAGCGCCAATTCTTTTATCACACAGGCTCACCGAGAGGCTCTCTGCGGTTAGACGAGAGATGAACGATGGAATTCTGAGGCCAGATGGCAAGGCTCAGGTTTCGATCGACTACGACGGTACCAACCCGGTGTCGGTCAACACCGTCTTGATTTCGACGCAGCACCACCCTGACATTTCGCAAGATGATCTGGCAAATCTAGTTCTTGACCGTGTTATCCGACCTGTTCTTGCTGAAAGCGATCTGCCTTCAGATAACACCCGCTTCATCATCAACCCTTCTGGGCGGTTCGTTATCGGAGGTCCGAGCGGTGATGCGGGTCTGACTGGCAGGAAGATCATCGTTGACACTTACGGTGGGATGGCTCGCCACGGTGGCGGTGCATTCAGCGGAAAGGATCCATCAAAAGTCGATCGTTCTGCCGCCTACGCGATGCGCTGGGTTGCCAAGAACGTGGTGGCAGCAGGCTTGGCTGACAGAGCCGAAATCCAAGTTGCCTATGCAATTGGCGTTGCAGAGCCTGTTGCAGTGTTCGTCGAAACCTTTGGAACCGAGAAGGTTGACACGGAGGCAATTGAAAGAGCAATCAGCACTGTCTTTGACCTCAGGCCTGCGGCAATAATTAGGGATCTTGACCTAAAGCGACCCATCTATGCCAAGACTGCGGCATATGGACACTTTGGCAGGGAGCTAGATGAGTTCACCTGGGAGAAGACTGACCGTGCCAAAGCTCTTGCCGAGGCAGCAGGGCGCTAGATGCCAAGCTTTGCTCAGGTAGTGGCAAAGTCAAACCTGATTCAGCTTGATCGTGTCTTTGATTTTGTGGTCCCTGAGCATCTCGAATCCGAGATAAAGATTGGGCAACAGGTCAGTTTCCCATTTGGCCGAGCAAAAAAGCTGCAGCAGGGCTTCGTGGTCGGCCTGAGCGCTGAGTCAAACTATGCAACCAGTGAACTGGATTCAATTCTGCATCCGCTTCCGGTGCTCACATCAGAAATCTACAATCTTGCAAGGCAAGTCGCGGACAGGCAGTGCGTCGCGATTGGCGAAATCCTGGGAGCCGCAGTACCCGACCACATGGCAAGGACGAAAATACCGGAATCGACCACTCCGGGCGCTTGTCCTGAAGTCGAGCTACCCTTTGGAATTAGGCCGGATATTTCAACTAGAGCAGCTTTACTTACCGCTGCAAAGTCATTCAATTTAGCGAACGATGCCTTTAGCGATTGGGCCTTTGCAATCCTGAAGGCTGTCGCCCTAAAACTAGCCGAATCCAAAAGTGCAATCGTCGTAGTTCCTGATCAAAAGGACATAGATGAATTAGTTGGGTTGGCTAATCGCTTAGGCCTTAGGGATTGGGTCGTTAGCTATGCCCCAACCACAAAAAAGTCGGAGCGCTTTCAGCAGTTTCATCTTGCTCTCAGCATGGAAGCGTCGCTTGTTATTGGAACACGTTCCGCTGTTTACGCGCCAGTTAATAACCTTGGGATCATCGCAGTGTATGACGATTTAGATGACTCTCTTCGCGAGCAGGGCTCGCCCTTCACTCACGCCAGAGAGCTTGCAATCATGAGGGCTCAAGACAATGTAGATCTTTTGCTAGCAGCTCCATATAGATCAGTTGAGATTCAGAGACTTATCGAGATTGGCTACCTCACAGACCATGAGATAGTTGCCCCGCCCGCTCGAATATCATTCACCGAACACGGGATCAGGTTCGACGAGAGTGCATTCAAGCTAATCCGTGAGCGACTCAATGATGGACCGGTTCTGGTGCTCTTACCCCGCAAAGGCAACTCTGCAGCGCTGTATTGCCAGGGTTGCGGAGAAAGACTCCGGTGCCAGTGCGGTGGCATGATCTGGGAGCCAACGCAGGATAAAGCGATTTGCCGGATATGCAATAGACCACACATTAGATGTGAGCAGTGTCAGTCAAAGTCATTCAAGCGCGGGCGAACTGGCAGCACCAGGACCGTAAGTGAATTGGGCAAAGTGTTCCCGCAGGTTGCTATCTCTGAGGCAACAAGCGAAAAGACCCCTTCAGGCTTGAAATCAAAGAATCAGATCGTTGTAGCGACACCAGGGGCCGCACCCAGAGTACCCAACGGATACGCCGGTGTATTGATTCTGGACTGCGATATCTGGTTATCAAGGCAGTCTTTGGCGGCCGAGCAAATAGCTTTCCGAGATTGGACAGGTGCCCTTGAACTGATGTCAGCTGATGGCAGGGCCGTGCTGTCAGGAGTGAGCACCGAGATTGGCACCGCGTTTGCCATGCAGCAACACCGACAAGTGGCTAAGACTCAGCTGGCTGAACTCCGGACACTCGGCTTGCCGCCAGCAGTCAGAATTGCCAGCCTGGCGTCAATTGGAGAGCAAGTTGAGCAAGTCTTGGAGACCGCCAGAGGTTCTGGGGCAAAGATTCTGAGCGTTGACGCATCACATGGCCGCGTTCTAATCAGCTTCAGCTACAAACAAGGACCCGATCTGTCGAAAAACCTTAGAGCGTTAGCGCTCAAGAGCTCAGCGAGAATGCAGGGCGGAGCGAAGAGGCGAGGCTTGAGAATCGTGATGGATGACCCAGATGCGCTGTAGGTTTTTCTAAATGCGACTAATTTTTGCCGGCACACCAGCGATTGCAGCACAAGCACTCAGAAAACTTAGCGCCGTTCACGAGGTCGCGCTGGTCATCACCAGAGAAGACGCACCGGTTGGCAGAAAGCAGATCCTGACCCCTTCTCCAGTAGCGCAGGTCGCTGATGAGCTTGGTTTGCCGGTGGAAAAGACGACTAACCTTTCAAATCAGCTTGAAGCCCTCAAAAGCGTCGAGGCCGACCTAGCTGTGGTGGTTGCCTTTGGGGCGCTTGTGCCAAGAGTTGCGCTCGATCTTTTTCCCTGGTGGAACATTCACTACAGCCTTTTGCCCGCCTGGAGAGGAGCAACACCCCTACAGCATTCGATGATGAACAACCAGGGGATTGGGATAACTATTTTTGAATTGGAGCAAGGTCTGGACACAGGTCCAATCATCAGCTCCAAACCGATGGAAATTGCGCCAACTGAAACAGCTGGTGAGGCGCTTATTCGATTCACCGACGTGGCTACCAACCTGCTGCTTGATTCGCTAGCAAAACTCCCTGCAGCAACTGCGCAGCAGGGTGCTAGTAGTCACGCTCCAAAACTTGACCGCAATAGCGCGAGAGTCGACTTTGAGTTTCCAGCTGACCGGCTTGCGCGGCAAATAAACGCAATGAACCCAGAGCCTGCAGCCTGGACCACCCTCTCCGGGCAACCGGTAAAACTATTGCGGGCCAAAAGCCTGGGGCAGGTGGATTGGCAGACCATTGATGCCTTCGGCGAACCAGGGGAGCTGTGGCTAAGCGAGAGTCGAGCCTTGCTGGGGTGCGGTGAGGGCACCAGACTGGAACTCTTGGAGATTCAACCGGCCGGCAAAAAGCCGATGAAAGCCGTTGACTTCATTCGAGGTCAGCAAGGAGCAGTGAAGTTTGTCTAATGCCCGCAGAATTGCTTTCGACCTTCTAGTCAGAGTAAAGAGAAGCGACAGCTACATAAATCTTTTGTTGCCGAAAGTCTTGGGAAACACTTCCCTTTCTGATGCAGATAGGGGACTTATTCAGGAGTTGAGCTACGGTTCGCTGCGCTGGAGGTATCAGTACGACAGTTTTATCGATCAATTTACTCAGGGCAAGACGCTCTCGGATGAACTTCGCTTCGCCCTCCAGC
>CBFIEQ010000060.1:0-4416 GCA_965661645.1 uncultured Aquiluna sp. | reverse complement strand
CTTCTTCCTTGATGTCGATTGGTTCCCACTGCCAAGCACCTGCTGGGCTCTTCTTGAGCTCCCAGTCGTAGGTGAATAGTAGGTAGAAGTAGCCGTTGTCCCACTTGGTTGGGTTTGTGGTCCAAGCACCCTCAATGCCGGAGGAAACGGTGTCGCGACCAATGCCACGGGTGGTGTGGTTCATCCAACCAAGACCGGCTTCATGAATACCGGCAGCCTCTGGGGTAGCCTCAAGGTTCTCAGCACGGCCATTGCCGTGCATCTTTCCGACGGTGTGGCCACCTGCGGTGAGGGCTACGGTCTCTTCATCGTTCATTGCCATGCGGGCAAAGGTCTCGCGCACGTGCTGTGCGGTCTTCAGTGGGTCGGGCTTTCCATTGACGCCCTCAGGGTTCACATAGATAAGACCCATCTGAACTGCAGCCAGCGGGTTCTCCATGGTGGATGCATCTTCGACGTCTGCATAGCGCTCGTCAGATGGAGCGAGCCACTCCTTCTCGCTACCCCAGTAGATGTCGATCTCTGGGTGCCAAATGTCCTCGCGGCCAAAGCCAAAGCCAAAGGTCTTTAGACCCATTGAGTCGTAGGCGATGTTTCCGGCAAGGATGAACAGGTCAGCCCAGGAGACCTTGTTGCCATACTTTTTCTTGATTGGCCAAAGCAGCCTTCTTGCTTTGTCTAGGTTTACGTTGTCTGGCCAGGAGTTCAAGGGTGCAAAGCGCTGGTTTCCAGTGCCACCACCACCGCGGCCATCCGCGGTGCGGTATGAGCCTGCTGCGTGCCATGCCATGCGAATCATGAGTCCGCCGTAGTGACCCCAGTCAGCTGGCCACCAGCTCTGAGAGTCAACCATCAAAGCGTGAAGATCCTTCTTCAGAGCCTCAACGTCGAGTTTCTTGAGTTCTTCGCGGTAGTTAAAGTCATTGCCAAGTGGGTTGGTCTTGGTGTCGTGCTGGTGCAAGATGTCTAGGTTTAGAGCGTTTGGCCACCAGTCCATCTTTGAAGTTCCGTGATTGGTCTGTGCTCCATGCACTACCGGGCAAGTACCTTGGGTTTCCATTTGTTGGGTGTCTCCTGATTGTTTTGGAATTAGGCCCCAGATCCCCTTAGGGCCACCTAACCACCCTACCTGTCACAAGTGGCTAGGAAAACATTTCTGGACTTAGTGTCCTAAATCAAACTTCAAGCAAACAGCTTCTTAATGCGTTGGACCGAAACGCTCTCCGATGTGCCCAGGGATTGAGCAAAGAGGCTAACCCTGAGCTCTTCAATCAGCCACCTAGCCTGAATCAACTCAGACCCAGCTGAATCAGGAAGCGGCACCGACCCCCCGGCTGCCTCAAAGAACGCAATTGCCTTTGCAAGCTCTGCGCTAGATTCGCGATCTCTTCCAGGATTCGCTTCGAGTTTCCGCACTCGCTCTGAAACGCCCTTGAGGTAAACAGCTAAGCGATGGAGCCTTACAAGCCCGGTCTCACTAAGAATGTTTTTTGGCGTCAGCTCAGCGACGTGATCTTTCTCTGCGGAGAGTGTGGTCAGAAAAGCCATCGCATTGGCATTTGAGATGCTTTTCAGCGCTTCGCGCTGAGCCCTTGCGATGTCGTTTAGCACCTTGGCAACCTCAAATGACCTCTCGAGCGCAATAGCTCCAACCTTGTCTCGCACCCCTTCATACTCCTTGCGGGTAAAGACCGATGCTGCCGTTCGGGTTCTTAGTTCTTGGTCTGCCAAAGCGATGTAAAGGTCTTGCACGAAGCTCTCAACATTTCCGTATTGCAGGGTTGCCAAAGCAAGCTTTTCATCTCCAGTGAGGTGCTCCTCGACGTATTTTGCCACCGAGGGTGTGGCCATCCTGATTAGCTCCGCAACTCCCCTTGGGTGCTGGCGAAGCTGATCGGTCTTTTGAGAAAAGACCTTGATTGCCACCTGACCCTTTTTGATTTTCACAACTGCCGGGAATGCGCTCACCTTGTTGGCTCCAACATCTAGGGTGATTTCCTGGGGCAACTCATCAAAGTCCCATGAGCTGATCTCTCGCTCTAAATCGGAGTTGATTTTGGTTGCAATGGTTGCCACCGCACCTCGAGATTGGTCCTTGAGCTTTGATCTGAGCCTTTCGACATCGTTGTCTAGGCCGACCTCTTTGCCACCCTCATCCACGATCTTGTAGGACATTCGAAGCGAGGTTGGTAGTTTTTCAATGTCAAAATCCCCTGCTTCAATCTTCACTCCGCTGAGTCGTTGAAGGTTGATTGCCAAGACCTCTCTCAAGTTCCCACTTGGCTCATCGGGTAAAGCATCGAGAACTTTCTTGGCCCAGTCAGCTGCGGGCACAACGTTGCGCCTGATTGCCTTGGGCAGTGTTCTGATCAACTCTGTCACCAGCTCTAGCCTCATGCCAGGAACCAGCCAGTCGAAATTTTCTGCCTGCACCGAGGCTAAGAGCTCCAGCGGAACCTCAACCGTTACGCCGTCATCGAGCGCTCCAGGGTCAAATCGATAGCTCAGTTTCAGCTGCTGTCCGTCTTGCAACCAAAGGGTTGGATTGTCATGCTCGGCTGGCTCCTCGACCCGCTCACCAAAAAGCTTCTCTTGGCTGATTGTTAGCAGTTCTGGCTGATCCGCCTTCATGACTTTCCACCACCCCTCAAACGAGCGGGTTGAGAAAACATCTAGCGGGATGCGGTTGTTGAAAAACCTAAACAGGTCTTCTTCGTCTGGAATCAGTCCTGGGTTGCGGGTTCGCTCAGCAAGCTGAGCCAACTCTGCAATCACCTCTTTGTTTCGCTTCTCAAACTGCTGAACCGAGTGCCACTCGCCTTCAACCAGGGCGTGCCGAATGAAGAGCTCGCGAGAGAACATTGGGTCAACCCTGGAGTACTGCATCTTTCTCGAGACCACTATCGGCAAGCCAAACAGCACCACCTTCTCTAGGCCTATGACAGCCCCAAGCTTTTTCTCCCAGTGTGGGTCTGAGTAGCTGCGCTTACAGAGATCTCCGGCAATCTCTTCCGCCCAGGCAGTGTCGATCTCGGCATTCATGCGCGCATAGAGCGCACTTGTCTCTACGAGCTCCGCGCTCATGATCGCCTCAGGAGGCTTTTTGGCCAGCGCTGATCCGGGAAATACTAAAAACTTCCTGCCGCCAGAACCCAGGTACTCCCTCGAGAGTTTGGGCTTTTTGCCAGGGATTTTCTTTGGCTCTTGGCGAAGGCCGAGCTGAGATAAGAGCCCTGCCAGCAGGGACTTGTGTATTCCATCGGGATTCACCTTCGGACCCTTCACCCCAAGCCCCAACGGCTTGATAATTTGGGTCAGCTGGCGCATCAGGTCCTGCCACTCGCGAATGCGCAGGTAGTTTAAAAACTCCTTCTTGCAGAGTTTTCGAAACTGCGATGAGGAAAGTTTGCGCTGTTCTTGCTCGATGTGGTTCCAAAGATTCACCAGCGACAAAAAGTCGCTCGTTGGATCTTCAAACCTGGCATGCAATGTGTTGGCCTGGTCGCGCTTTTCAAGCGGCCTTTCTCTTGGGTCTTGAATGGTTAGCCCCGAGACAATTACCAACACCTCTCGAACCACGTCGTGCTTTTTTGCCTCCAGCAGCATGCGGCCAAAGCGTGGCTCAATTGGGAGTTTTGAAAGCTGTTTGCCTAGCGGGGTGAGGGAAACTGAGTTGCCCTCTGAAAGCGCAAGCGCTCCAAGCTCACTCAGCAGCCCGAGGCCGTCCTTGATGCCTCTTGAATCTGGCGGCTGGATAAAGGGAAACTCACTGAGATTATCGATACCAATGGTTGCTGCCTGCAGGATTACCGCGGCGAGATTGGTGCGCAGGATCTCAGGGTCGGTGTATTCGGAACGGGATCGGTAGTCCTCTTCGGAGTAGAGGCGAATCACGATGCCATCGCTGGTTCTACCAGCGCGACCAGCTCGCTGGTTGGCACTGGCTTGAGAGATTGCCTCGATTGGCAGCCGCTGCACCTTAGCCCTTGGGCTATAGCGCGAGATTCTTGCGGTGCCGGTATCGATCACGTATTTGATTCCGGGGATGGTCAATGAGGTCTCGGCGACGTTGGTGGCGAGGATTACTCTCCTGCCGACATTCTTTGGTTTTTGCTCAAATATTCTGTGCTGCTCGCTTGCGGAGAGCCGGCCATACAGCGGCAATACCTCGGTGTTTCTGGCCAAGATGCCGGCTTTTACCTGACCCTCCAGAAGATCCTGGGCATCTCTGATCTCGCTCTCTCCAGAGAGAAACACGAGGGTGTCGCCATCGGGTTCTTTCTCGAGTTCTCTCAGCCCCTTGGCGATGCCGTCGATGTAATCGTCAGCGGTGTTCGAATCATCGACGTCGTCCTCGGCGGTGGAATCCTGCTGCACCGGTCGATAGCGCACCTCAATCGGATAGGTCCTGCCCGA
>CBFIEQ010000059.1:0-4754 GCA_965661645.1 uncultured Aquiluna sp. | reverse complement strand
GGCTTTCGGCTAAACTTCTTTCGGTCCGCCACCTTAGCTCAGTCGGTAGAGCAGCTCCCTCGTAAAGAGCAGGTCGCCAGTTCGATTCTGGCAGGTGGCTCCACAACAAAACATCAATCACAGAGATATTTCAAAATCTCTTCCTTGGTTTCCGGCGCTGATTGGCTCAGTGAGGTTAGCTCCAGCAATCTCCACGGATATTTCCTCGGAAGCGGTTACGTGGACTCGTTGACCATCTTTTCTGATGGTTGTTTTGCCAGCTCCTGGGAGCGCTAGTTGAATCGAGAACGACTCTTCTTGTGTGGGGTGGAGCACCAACGCGGAACGGTGACCCTGCCACTCGATACCCAACACGAACTCGACAAGAATATTCACTGCCGAAAGAGCCGACCAGCCCGTGAAATTTGGCTTGGCAGGTATTCCAGGAGCCGCTGCGTTGGGTTGGTAGTTTTCCCAGAATGTTCCTGATTCTTTCCAGACGGCGAATACGCTTTTCACGTGCTTCTTAGCGATTTCGTGAGCGAGTTGCGATTGACCGATTTTCCGGAGGCCAGACAACACGACGTAATTCAGTGGCGACCACACCCCGCCCTTCCAGTAAGTGCCGTGGTCAGAAAACTCAGGACTATCGGAAGCGAGGCTTGGAATTGGGTTATGTGTGTTGAAGACTCCTCCTTCGCGGAGAGTCGAAGCTAGCTTTGAGGTGCGATCGCCCTGGCCGATTGATTCGTGGAGGGCCCAGAATGCGCCAGCTGTCTTTACCGTTGAGCGATTGCCATTCCTCAGCAGGTCATAAAAGAAGCCTGTGGACTCGTCCCACAAGTTCTTATTGATGTACTCCCTGAGTTCATTGAATTCGTGATCAAACTGGGTGGACGTATCGTCATCCAAGACTTGAAGCATGTTGGCGATGCTCTTTGCGTTCACGGCTTGCTGAATCGTTGCATCGACCCAGACTGCCCAACCGTGGTGCCAGTCAGAGTCTGGAATTCTGCCTTGGTTGTCCATGCCAGACGCCCAACCTGTGCTCCACACACCGCCATCGCTCCACGTCCGCCACCGAGACCACCAGGTGTGGAATGAAATCACGCTGGGAAGCACTGCTCTTAGACGAGCTGTGTCTCCTGAGAAGAGATAGTTTTGCCATTCCAGCCAGCCGAGCACATTGGGGCCAGACCCTCTCGCATCATCTTTGCCAAAGCGCCCAGCACCACTCAAAGTGTCCACTTCACGGCAGATAGAACCATCTTCTGTTTGCAATGAGTAGAAGTTGTCTAAGCCGCCAAGGAGGGGGTTGGGGGAAGCCAGGTATTTTCCTACCAGCCCAATAAAGCCGGAGTCCCACATGAACTGATTGTCATTAAAGGCAGTTGAGCAAAAAGGGTTCGCAAGTCCCGAGGTTGGTGGATGGAAGTTACGCGCAACCCTCTCTACACAATCGTCGACAAAGTCTTGTAGAGCTGGGTTATCGGAGTTTGTGAACTGAAGAGGTTGCCAATCAGAGGGTTTTTCATAACTAAATACGCACGGGTTCTCACGAAAAGGGTTTTGATCTTGCGGTGGCTCGAAGCCCATTGAGAATAGATCAAAAGTTATATCTCCAACGCAGGTGACATCGAACACTTCAAGAATGGTCTTTAGGGCACCCTTTTGATCGGGTGGATAAATCCTGACTTGATCGATGTCAACCGCATTCGTGGGTGAATCAAAATAACTCGAGACGTTTTCAGCAGGAACTATGCAGAGGATCGTTGAATGCAGTGTCTCGCTAGTGACATTTGCGCTTGTGTCCGTAACTGTTAATGAAAAATCGAGAATCTTGTTTGATTCCCCATGTCGAAAGGTGATGATTACTTCATCTTGGTCAAAGTTCAGGGGAATCTCTCTAGCAGCCATGAGCTGGGACGAAAGAAAATCTCTAAGAAGCATGTGTGAGTTGGACATCTGGGGCACGTCAGCTTCTCTCAATGACAAGAGTGGCTGGGTAGGAGGGGCTCTTGCGCACAGCTTCCGCCGCTTTTTTCACACTGGCGAAGAGCTTGTCGAGTATGTCTGCCGAAACAATCGCGGGGAATAAAGCGGAGACTACTTTCAGAGGCATTTGTCCGAGGATTTCTCTATTGGTGGGCTCAAAAATTGTTGGACAGCCCTCTTGTGCAGCTTGATAAGCAAAATCAATCTCCATGAGTTCGTTAACCGAGTTGAGGCCATCGAAGCCGCTTGCGATCGCTACGAGGGTTTCACTAGAGGCTCTTGTCTGGACCGTTAGGGAGTCAATGGGTTGATTGCTGGACAGCCCCGCTGTCAGCATTACTCTTCCGTTCGAAAGTTCGTAGCTGTGCGTTGCGGGTAGATATCTCTCAAGCTGGGTGGGAGAGATTCTGATTGTGAGCGTGTTGGTTGAGCCTGGCTCGACAAAGCTCTTCTCGAATTCAATAAGTTCCCTGGATGGTTGCAAATGATTCGAAGTGAGGTCAGTTGCGTAAATCTGAATCACACACGATGCGATACGGCTCGAGTTATTGGTCACGTCGCAGTGGAATAGAACATCGTCGCCGCCTTGCTCCCAGCGGTAATTGGTGATGTCTAGGAGGGAGTATGACATTCCGTGGCCGAATGAAAAGGCTTCGTGTTCGGCTGCGTGGACATTCCGGTATCCGCTGGCTCGACCGTGCGTGTGCATAATCTGACCAGCAGAAATCTTTATTACTTCGTCGTTTGCACGGGGCGAGTTAGGAAACGATTCCGACAAGTGTCCAGAGGGGTTGATTTTTCCACTCAAGACTTGCGCGAGAGCCCGAGGGCCCATCTCACCAGGAAGGCCCGCGTGGAATATGGCGGAATAACGCGACACGTCACCTAGGTAGACGGCGGAGCCAGAGTTGTTCACAACGATGAGCTTCTTGTCACTGCGTGAGAGGGATTCAAGTAACTCCAGATACTCATCGCTTAGACCGACAGCTGAGCGGTCGTACCCCTCTGACTCTTCGAGGTCACTCAGGCCAACAACCACTAGAAGGGTGTCTACCTGGCTAAGGAATTCTTGACGCGATGAACAATCGCTTTCAAACACAGCATCGGGTAGCTCGACGCGAAGCTCTTCTTTCAGATCTTGTTGAACAAGAGGATTTACCTCCGAGCTACCTCGTCCCTGAATTCTGAAATGGGCCAAGTTTTGCGTCTCAACCACGCCGATACGGCCCGCATTGTCAGGCAGTAGCGCATCATCATTTTTCAGAAGGGTAATCGAGTTGATTGCCGCCTTGAGGGCCAAGCCCTCAAAGTTCTCCAACCGAGCCGTTGAGTCGGCGGGGGCATCGAGGCGATCACTGAGGAGGCGCAGACGGTTCACCCGTGCCATGACAGTTTCTTCTTCGATACGCCCTTCGCCGACTGCTTTTTCAATTAAAGAAGGGTCGGTCAGCGGAGTAAGGGGCATTTCAATATCTAGCCCCGCTGCAAATGAGGCAACGGAATCGAAGACTGCTCCCCAGTCCGAAATGGTTACGCCGTCGTATTCGAGGACATTTCTCAGAAGTTCAACGAGGAAATATTGAGACTCTGCTAGCTTCTCCCCGTTAACGGCGTTATAGGCGACCATTAACGTCCAAGGATTCGACCCTCGAATGACGTTTCGAAAGACGCGGAGATGGTCATTAAACAGGGTGTTCTCGTCAACTAGGACGTCTACCAGCATTCGATCGGTTTCAAATTCGTTGCACACGTAGTGTTTTACACACGCGGCGATTCCCACTGACTGAACGCCATTAATGAACTCGGAAGCCAGTGATGAGGTAAGAGTGACGTCCTCCGAGAAGTATTCAAAGTTTCTTCCAGCACGAGGATTCAGTTTCAAGTTCACCCCAGGCGCAAGCAAGACGTTGAAACCATGTCGTATGGCTTCAAGGGCGATGGCTTGGCCCACTTCGAAGACCAGGTCCTTGTCGAAAGACTGACTCAAAGTGCTTGGGCTTGGATAGCAGTGTGATTTAGCCGCATCAGCGACAAAGAGTTCGGCACTCTGAGTCGCTCTTACGCCACTTGGGCCATCGTTCATCCGAAGCTCGGTAATACCCAGTTCTTCATTGGACTGCGTGGTCCAAAAACTCCTGGGCATCCCAGCCGTGATCTGTGGAGTGGGATTTCCCATCCATCTAGCCTACAGACACTGGAATCGGCTCTCTACCTACGCCCACGTTGGAGGTTTTTGGTTAATGACTAAGCAGCGCCATGCCCTAAGGAAAATCTCTAACCAGGGGACACACCTAGGTACCGTCTGCGACTCTGAGATATAGTTCTCAAGTCTCGCCCGAGGCTAAAGGGATCATCATCTCCCTCGTAAAGAGCAGGTCAGGAGTTCGATTCTCCTGGGTGGCTCACTTAGGGAATGGCTTACCTCGCGACCAGATCAAACTGAGGGGCTGCCCCCTCAAACTTCACTCCTAAGTCCTGACCTGCGTGTAACCGCAGACAAACTCTCCAGAAGACCGGCAAGCGTTTGAGTTTGCCCATAACCCTGGGAGCTCAATGAAAACCGAAGAATTGAAAAAGCAGAGCCTCCCTAAGCGTTTATCGGTTTTGGCAATCAGCCTTGTGATTGCGACTGTTTCGATAACGCCATCAACTGCCAGCTCGGAGCTTTTCTCTCTTGCACAATCGGCGGTGATTTCAAGCACTTCAGTTATCAAGAACGATGATTCCGGTGCAATCGTGGTGTTAGCCTCGAGCGGTTTCAAGGCAAATGGCGTCCTGGC
>CBFIEQ010000058.1:0-5327 GCA_965661645.1 uncultured Aquiluna sp. | reverse complement strand
TAGATAAACATGGTGTTGTGACTCTATGCCACAGTTGAAATACCAACGCACCACAGAAACTCGACTAAGTCACTCAAATCACTAGAGGTAACTCACCTGCCATGTCTCCCCGCGCATTGAGTCCACTTTCACCCGCTTTTTCAAGGCGTCTTAGCTCGGCGGCAACCTCAGCAACACTCAGACCCGACTCAGTTGCAATCTCGTCAGCGCCACGCCTTCCATCTCGTAATGCATCAAGCACTCGTCTTGAGTTTGCAGAGTGCTCAACAGCAATCGGTGGTCCAATCTGAAAAGGTTTAGCCAGACCCTCTTGGATCATTATGTTCGTGCCCTGTGCGGCCCTGTCTGACCAGGCTCCTGGAATTGCAAAGACTTCTCTACCCAAAATCCGTGCCGAGTTTGCAGTGTTTTTGGAACCCGAGCGATAGGCAGCCTGAACAACATAGAGTTCACGGCTGGCTGCCGCGATCAGGCGATTTCGTTGCAGAAAGCGAAATCTGCTAGGAGCGGTGCCAGGTGCGAGTTCGGCAACCAACGCTCCCCCCGCGCGCACCATTTCATGGAAAAGGGACCAGTTCTCGAGCGGGTAGGCCCTGTCGATGCCCCCAGCCATAAAGGCGATGGTCGCCAGCCCCTGATCAAGTGCGGCTCTATGAGCTGCTGCATCGATACCCTTCGCCCCACCCGATACCACGGGAGAATTCAGTAGTCGCACCAACTTCGACGTTTGATTCAGACCCTTGGCTGATGGTTCTCTAGTTCCAACCACTCCAACAAAATCTGACTCCAATGCCTCTATCGAGCCCGCAACCCAAAGTAGGTATGGTGCGTGATGACCCAAGTCCTCAAACCTCTCGGCCAACTGAGGGAGCTGATTCAGGAAGACCGGTCTTGCTCCCCAGCGAATCGCTCTTTCGATACTCTGCTGCAGATCTATGGTCCCGAGTCGCAATTTGAAGCGCTCAAGTAAAGGATCGAGATTGCCAAGCTGCTCGGGATAAAAGGAACCTAGATATTCGATCAGGTTTTTTCTAGTTGCCTTCTCTGAGGCCCGCGATGCCACCTCGGGACCAAAGTTTTCGAATATCAGATGCGCAAGAGCATCTCCTGGCTCTGAGAGCATTGAATACTTGATGATTTCTAATTGCTGTTCGCTGATCTTCATGATCGCCTCCTTAGGGGGCGATGCTCTCAAGATTCGGAAAGCTCTAGTGAACTGAAATCAAAAGCTGTGGATAACTAGGGCTGATCCCCGACTGCTAACTCTTCGGGTATCTCGATTTCCTGGTTGCCAATTTCTTCAACATTCACGTCTTTGAAGGTCATGACCTTGACCTGCTTGACAAACCTGTCTGTTCGATAGATGTCCCAAACCCAAACGTCCTGCATCTGCAGCTCGAAGTAAAAATCAGTTGCGGTGTCGACGCGCTTTAGTTCAACTTCATTAGCGAGGTAAAAGCGCCGCTCGGTCTCGATCACAAACCGAAACATTTTCACGACATCGCGGTACTCGCGATACAGAGCAAGCTCTTGATCTCTGTCGTAATCTTCGAAGTCGTTCTCGTCCATTTGCTTGAGAGTCTAAACCTCAAAAAAGCAAAAGATCATCGGCAAGGATTTTTGTTAGCCAACTCTTTCGATGTTCAGGAGTTGGGCCAAGTGACTGAATGGCCTCTATATGCTTTGCTGATGCGTAGCCCTTGTTCTCATCGAACCCGTAGCTGGGGTAGATCTTGGCAAGCTCGATCATAAGCAGATCCCTTGCTGACTTTGCTGCAATCGCTGCAGCACTGACGCTCCCGCAATCTCGGTCAGCCTTGGTTTTGACAACTACCTCAATGCCGACATCGGACAAAAAGTTATTTGATCCGTCCAAGAGAATTACGGGATTGGAATATGGAATTGCACTCAAGGTTTGCACTACGGCGGCTTTCAACGCGGGCATGATCCCCTTGCTATCTACCAGATCCGCCGGGGAGAAACCGACTCTCGCCTCGCCCCAGTTTGCTACCTCTTGAGCTAAGGCGTACCTCTTAGTTTCAGGCACCTGCTTTGAATCCTTGAGTTCGCCAGGCATTCCAGTTAGCAGTTCCGCGGTCAGGAAAAAGGCGCCTGACGCAACCGGTCCAGCCAGTGCCCCTCGCCCAACCTCATCGATGCCGATAACCACATCGTGCTTCTCTAAAAGCGCACGCTCGAGATCAAGGTTTGGGAACGCCACCAAAAACCTCTGAGTAGTTATCCAGATAAATCCAGTTGTCCATTGGCCATGAGATCACAAATGCCCGACCAACCAATACTTCCTCTGGGACAAAGCCTCCGGTTGGTAAGTCGGTGTGATACCGAGAGTCAGTCGAATTGGGCCTATTGTCCCCCATAACCCAGTAGTGACCCTCGGGGACCGTAACGCTGAATTCGATGTCTGAAGGATTCGCACCGGGCCTTAGATAAGGCTCGTCTATTCCAACTCCGTTTATCAAAATGCGACCATCTGCATCGCAACACGCAACCGTATCCCCCGGCAGTCCAATTACCCTTTTGACCAGGTGCTCGGCGGAGTCAGGTGCGGTAATTCCAAAAGTTCCCAGCACGAAATCGCTGATCTCTTCCAAAGGTTCTTTTTGGGTTGTGGGAATTGCTCCCAACCAACCGCCTGGATCTTTGAACACGACAATGTCACCGCGTTGAACCTCCATCAGCTGGGGAACCGTTACGTTCACAATGATGCGATCGTTGATCTGCAGAGTGTCGAGCATCGAGCCAGAGGGAATGTAGAAGCTTCGAATCAAAAAAGCCTTGATTAGCACCGACAAGATAAGTGCCGCACCAACAATGACCACAAGGTCAATCAGGAATGATGCGAGGGCGTTCTTGCGAAAACGCTTCAGAGAGCGCGAAAAATTGGCGATCGGTGATTGCTTTCGGGGTCTAATTTCCCCAGCTTCTGACATGCGTCTAAGTCTAGCGACTAGGCGCTAGTTAGACGTTTTCGCGCTTTTCGCGAATCTTGGCAGCCTTGCCGCGAAGTGAACGCAAGTAGTAAAGCTTTGCGCGACGAACATCACCCTTAGAAACAACTTCAATCTTGTCGATGACCGGGGAGTGAAGTGGGAAGGTGCGCTCTACGCCAACCTGGAACGAGATCTTGCGAACGATGAAGCTCTCTCGGACGCCGTGGCCGGAACGGGCGATAACGATGCCCTGGAAAACCTGAATACGGCTGCGGTTACCTTCCACGATGTTTACGTGGACCTTTACGGTGTCGCCTGCGCGAAACTCTGGAATGTCGGTTCTTAGGCTCTTGGCGTCTACAACGTCGAGAATGTGCATGATCTCTTCTTTCCTTTTGCACGCAGGTCAAAATGGCTAGCTAAAAGTTTTTGGTTTGTGTCCATACTCCCCTGCGGCAGAGACCTTTGGGCACAATCGAGAAGTCTGCCATAGTTCTCAGGGCATGGCAAGCGAAAAATGGCTCACTCGCCCAATAAATCGGGCCGCGTCTGCTGCGTTCTTTTCAACTGTTGCTCTTTGCGCCAATTCTGAATTTCAGCATGGTGACCTGATAGCAAAATGCTCGGAACCTCTAACCCTCGCCACAGACTTGGTTTGGTGTAACTGGGGTATTCAAGCAGTCCATCTGAATGAGATTCCTCAACGATGCTCTCGGCATTACCCATAAACCCCGGAATCAACCTCGTGATGGCTTCAATCATCACAATGGCCGCCACCTCGCCACCGTTGAGGACATAGTCCCCAATTGAGACTTCTCTAACATCGGCCACGGTATTGGCATAGTCAACAACTCTTTGATCGATGCCCTCATAGCGCCCGCAGGCAAAAACAATGTGCTCTTTGTTCGAAAGCTCTGCGGCCATGTCTTGAGTGAACGGGCTTCCGGCAGGCGTTGTGAAGATCAAAACTGGCTTCTCGCCCTTTGGAATTAAGTCATCGAAGGCTTTACCCCACGGTTCAGGCATCATAACCATTCCAGCGCCCCCACCATAGGGTGAATCATCTACGGTTTTATGCCTGTCCTCAGTCCACGAGCGTAGGTCGTGGGCTTGGAAGTCGATAAGACCCTTTTCGCGGGCTTTGCCAAATAGCGAGAGCTCTAGCGCGTCGAAATAGCTAGGGAAGATACTGATTGCATCAATTCGCATCTTCTTCCTCTAACTCTTCGAATAGGCCGCCCGGTGGGGTTACCTCAATCAAACCAGCTTTGACATCGACTTTTGGAACAAAAGCCTTCACAAATGGCAACAGCACCTCTTTGCCATCCAAGCTAATCGCTAGCAAATCTTGAGCCGGCATGTGATCCACGCGGACAACGCTTCCAATTTCAACCCCGGCTCTCGTGACCTTCAGGCCAGCAAGCTGATGGTCGTACCAGGCTTCAGGTTCATCAGGGGAAACATCCAGTGGTTGATCAATTAGCAGAATGGCCTTGATTAAACTCTCGGCTGACTCGCGATCGGTGATGCCCTCAAGGAACAATACGGGTGAGGTGTTGAACCACTTAAGTTCTAAAACGGTGACGGTTTTACCAAACCAGGGTGAGTCTTCAGGAACCTGAAGCTGCAAAACAGCGCCCTTATAAAAGCGCTCGTTTGGGGAGTCGGTATACAGCTCTAGCTTGATAGCTCCCTTGAGGCCGTGTGCTTTTAGCAGTCGGCCCACTCGGAGCTTGAGGGAACTAGAAATCGGTGTCCACCACGTCTACTCGAACGCGCTTGCCATCGGCAAGGGCGTTCACAACGGTTCTCAGGGCGGTGGCAGTTCTGCCGTTCTTACCGATAACCCTACCTAGGTCATCTGGGTGCACGCGCACCTCCAGCAGCTCACCTGAGCCAGCGTTGCGAACGGCAACGGTGGCGTCATCAGGGTTGTTCACGATCGCGCGAACGAGATACTGGAGGGTCGCTTGCAACATGACTTTTTAGGCCTTTGGTTCTTCAGCTGGCTCTTCGGAAGCAACCTCAGCCTCGGCGGCTGGTGCCACTTCACTGGCGGCTTCTTCTGCCGCCTCGGCTACTGGAGCCTCTTCGGCGACTGGAGTCTCTTCTGCAGCAGCCTCTTCAGCCACTGGAGCCTCAGCTACCACATCAGCCTCGACAGCTGCCTCTGGGGCCTCTGCTGGTGCCTCGGCGGCTTCTGCTGGGGCTTCGGCTGCTGGAGCCTCAGTTACCTCTGCCACTGGGGCCTCTTCGGTCTTGACAGGCTTCTCCACCTTTGGCAGAAGAACTGACTTCTTCTTGGTGTCGGCGCTGAAAGCTTCCTTGGCTGCTGGTGAGCGAAGGGTGTTCTTCTTCTCGCCCTTGTCGTTGGCT
>CBFIEQ010000057.1:0-5408 GCA_965661645.1 uncultured Aquiluna sp. | reverse complement strand
AAACCGCAATCACCACCGGAGCCTGGGCTCTGACCTCGTCTCGAATCGCTGGGAGCACCTCCCAGGTTTTGCCGGTGTATGCATCTTGTTCGTCAAAAACGTTTCTGCCATCGTGCATTACTAACACGCTGGTGGTTGGGTTCACATCCTTTGGCACCCAGACATCAACTCGGTGCTCGTCAAAGCTGAAGGTTTGCAAGGTTCCACCGGCAAGTTTGTTGGCCAAGATCTTCTTTTCGCGGTTTGCCATAAACAGCGGGAATGTGAAGGCAATAGCTGTGAAACCAGAGGCTAGAAAGTAGAGCCAGACCCGCTTCATGCCAAGACGCTTGGCTTCAACCAGCATGAAAACCACGACCGCCATGGCAACCACGAGTAGGTCTATCGATAGCACCCAGTCCACGATGCTGCCGAACCAGGCGCCGAAGTAATCGGCGCCTGTGGTGGAGGCAATTGCGTTCAAAACCACGGCTGTTACAAGCCCGATTGCCGAAATGACGTAGTAGCCGTATGCCCGAAGGGTGTGTTTTCTAACCATTTAGGAATCATGGCACGAGATGTGCAAATGTATTACCTGTAAACCTCTCTTAGGACTCAATGCGCTCAGTTGGCGAATATATCGTTCGACACTCCAAACTCATTTTGTTTGGCTTTGTCGGGCTCATCGCCCTATCCACGATCTGGGGCTTCGGAGTTTTCTCAAACCTAAAGGGTGGCGGTTATGACAACCCCAACTCTGATTCAGCCTTAGTCTCCGAAATCTTGGCCGAGGATTTCAAGGTGGATGCCGCAGAGGTATTGGTTTTAGTCGACCTTCCCGGCAGAGCCGATGAGACAAACTCCTCAGGCGTGCCGCAGTATTTCGATTTGGTGCAGCAGCTCAGTGACGAGTTTGCAGCCATCGATGGAGTTGTTGAGGTGCTCAATTACTACACGCTCGGTCAGCCTCCGACTCTGATTTCCGAAGACGGCAAGCTGATTTATGTCCTTGTAGACATCGACAACAGCATCTCCCAGTCCCCTGTTGTCGCACAGATCGTCGATGGCTACACCGGCGACTACCTCGGGGCCGAGATTCATGTCGCAGGCTTTGGTGCCGTCACAAAGGCAATCAACGAGACCATTGAGCATGACCTGATTCGAGCAGAGATCATCGCCGTTCCGATCGTGCTCATGCTTTTGATATTTGTGTTTGGCTCACTGGTTTCGGCTGGGTTGCCGCTGTTCGTTGGTGGCATGGCAATCCTCGGTTCGTTCTTTGTGGTTTGGGCAGTCTCGGAGATCACCGACGTTTCAATCTTTGCGCTGAATCTGATTACCGGCTTGGGTCTAGGGCTGGGTATCGATTACAGCCTGTTGGTTGTGAATCGTTTCCGCGAGGAGCGAGCGCTTGGCAACACAATCGGTGATGCCACGGTGAACACGGTGGCATCGGCAGGTAAGACGGTGCTGTTCTCCGGGCTAACAGTTGCGGTTGTGATGCTTTCGATGTCGTTCTTCCCACAGTATTTCTTGCAATCCTTTGCGCTCGCTGGCTTCACGGTTGTTTCCTTGGCGGTTGTGGGAGCTGCCATCGCGCTGCCTGCGATGCTGAATCTGTTGGGAGACAGGGTGAATTCGCTGAGTCTTTTCAAGCGTGACCTAGCTCCCAAAGACAAGGGCTTCTGGGAGAAGATTGCGCGCTTCACGATGCGCAAGCCACTTCAGATCCTGTTTGTCACACTCGTTGGCCTGGCCTCGATGTTCTCACTTTCACAGAGCGTGGTCTTTGGTCAGGTAGATGACCGAGTTTTGCCAAAAGACTCCCCTGCTCACGTGGCATCTGATTTGCTGCGAGAACGCTTTGACGGGCGCTCCTCAAGCCCGATTGAGATCTTGGTGAAGGGCAGCGATCAGGAAATAACCGACTACGTCACCCTGCTCAAGGACCAGCCGAACATATCAATGGCTTTTATTGTCCCCACCCAGGAGTCAACCGACTGGGTCCGGGTCAATGCCATAACCGAGTTAGAACCTAGAAGCCCGGAAGGCTATGACCAGACCGTCGCCCTTAGAAATCTAGAGACTTCTTTGGATCAGGTGGTGATTGGCGGCGGTGGAGCCTATTACACCGACTCGCAGCAGGGAATTGAGCAAGCACTGCCCTTTGCCCTGGCTTGGGTTCTGATAAGCACCTTCATCTTGTTGTTCTTGTTCACCGGCAGTGTTGTGCTGCCCATCAAGGCCATCTTGCTGAATGTTTTGTCTTTGGGTGCGGTGTTGGGCGTCGTGAGCTACGTCTTCCAAAACGGCCACCTGCAATGGTTGTTGGGCGAATATTCGGTCACTGGAACCATTGACACCTCATCGGTTGTGATGATTGCGGTTGTGGCATTTGGCTTGTCCATGGACTACGAGCTGTTCCTGCTCTCTCGCATCAAGGAGCAGCACGATGCCGGCATGAACACCGTCAACTCTGTCGCACTTGGCCTGCAGCGATCGGGCCGGATTATTACTGCGGCTGCTCTGATTCTGGCCGTCACCTTCGGAGCCTTTGCATCTTCCGAGGTCTCGATCATGAAGATGCTTGGTTTTGGCATCGCGCTTGCGATTTTGCTGGATGCCACCATCGTCCGCGCGCTACTGGTCCCAGCTCTGATGAGGCTGCTTGGATCACTGAACTGGTGGGCACCTAAGTGGATGAAAAAGCTGCACCAAAAAGCCGGGCTGTCGCACTAAGCCCTAGAGGTGTTTTCACAGGCTAACCTTGGAGCATGTTGCTATCAGACAGAGACATCAAGGCCCAGATTGAAGCGGGCCGCATTGGCCTAGATCCACTCGAGATGGGGCTTTTGCAGCCCTCGAGCATGGATGTTCGACTGGACAAGTTTTTTAGGTTGTTTGATAACCACAAGTATCCGTTTATTGACCCTCGGACCGAGCAGGACGAACTCACTCGCTTGGTTGAGGTTGACCCAAACGAAGCCTTCATCCTGCACCCAGGGGAATTCGTGCTTGGCTCAACCTTTGAGTTTGTGACTCTGCCGGATGACATCGCAGCAAGGCTGGAGGGCAAGAGCTCACTTGGAAGGTTGGGTCTTTTGACCCACTCAACCGCAGGCTTTGTTGATCCTGGCTTCCAGGGGCATGTCACCCTGGAACTGTCAAATGTTGCAACCTTGCCGATTAAGCTCTGGCCTGGCATGAAGATTGGCCAGCTTTGTTTCTTCCAGCTCTCGTCAGCGAGCGAGAACCCATATGGTTCACAAAAGTATGGTTCAAGATATCAGGGTCAGCGTGGGCCGACGGCCTCGCGCTCACACCTCAATTTCCACATCACCGATGTTGGAAATAGCTCGCTTAGCTAAAGTGGGCTCTGGCCTGAGCCAAGTCCTTTGAATAAACGCGCTTCAGCGCGTATTTATCGGCGCTTAGCTCCACAAGTCTGTCAACCTCAAACACCAACGCTCTGGAGGCTGCGAACCAGGGGAAGAGTTGATAGACGGCATAGGCAAAGGCCTTCACCTTCTCATGATTAAGTTTGATGTGGCCATATTCGTGCCTCAAGATCGCTTCGAGCTGTTTGGCCGGTAGTTCAAAGACTGCCTTCGAGAGGAAGATTCCCTTGTCTTTGGTGATTGCCAAATATCCGGGAACATCTAATTCATAGACAGTAGCTCGGCGATATCTGGAGATCTCTCTGGCAACCTCACCAAGTCTTGGTTGATAGCGCCTGGCGAGATCGAACATCGGCGAGAGTCTTTGGTTTGCAAGCGCTATCAACACACCCGTGAAGGCCATCAGTAGCCAGGGGGCGATACTTGCGGCGATGGTGAACAAGATGTCCCCACCCTCCTGAAGCCTCAGCCAGGTTGAGAAGATGCTGTAGCTGGCGATGATGGTGACTGCGATGGTCGCAAGGACCGCGGACCCCAGCGATAAAAACCAAAGCCAAAGACCCAAGTTTGGTGATTTATTGAACCGGCCAGCAAAAAACAGCGGCGCTGAAACCGTAACCAGTAATACCCACTCGGTCAGCACGATGAGCAGGTAGAGGGAAATCTCCACCTTTGAAGACTAACCCTCGAGGGCCTTCTTGAGTTGCGAGATCTGATCTGGGGATAACTTGGAGGCAAAGTGTGAGAAGACCAGGGCCGGGTTGGCAGCTTCGTCCATCGCTCCGAGCAGAAGTTCTGCAGTGTGTTTTTCTCTAGAGGAAGTCGCGATAAACAGAAGCGATCTGCCCATCGACTCCTTTTTGACCAGCCCTTTGTCGCCAAGGCGAGACAGCACGGTCAAAACGGTTGTGATTGCAAGCGACTCGTCGCCTAGAAGCGAGAGGATCTGCTGGGAGGTGAGGCCTTCTGGCCTGTCCCAGAGTGCTGATAGCACCTGGCTTTCGAGCTCTCCCTGCTTGCGTTTAGACATGTCGTCATTCTACGGGGTGTAGAGGGACTCAGTCCTGAGGCGCAAAAACCGGCTTCACGCTGAGCAACAGTGCAAAACCAATGATCAGGATTGACATCAAGCCGATGATTCCCCAGATTGGTGAGAACAATCCAACAAAGATGCTCCAGGCAGCAGGTGCCAAGAAGCTCACAGCACGACCAGTAGTTGCATAAAGGCCAAAGGCCTCACCCTGCTTGTCATCGGCAGAGAGTCTCGACATCATCGTTCTAGAGGCCGCTTGTGCAGGGCCCACGAAGGTGCAGAGGAACAGCCCAAAGCCAAAGAAGGCGATGGTTCCAAGGCCTGCAAAGACAAAGACTCCCAAACCACCCAGGATCACACCGGCGAGAGAGATGAAGACCACCTTGCGAGAGCCAATTCGGTCCTCAAAGAACGAGCCAACAAAGGCCCCGATTCCAGCCACCACGTTGGCCGCGATGCCAAACAGGATGATCTCGGTCAGCGAAAGACCAAAGGCAATGCCACCAAGCACCGCGCCATAGGCAAAGACACCGTTCAAGCCATCGCGATAGACGGCAGAGGCAATCAGGAACTTCAGCAGGTTCGGGTTCTCTTTGCCCATCTTGGCCAAAGACCTAAAGAGGTTGCCATAGGCGGCAAAGAAGCCTTCCTTCTCGGCACCTGCGATTGGCTTAGCTTCTGGCACATTGAGCATCAATGGAATCGAGAAGATGAGCACCCAGAACATCGAGATGATCATCACCACTCGAACCGATAGCGCATCGGAGTCTGGAATGCCCAGCATCTCAGCGCCACCAAACTGAATTATCCAGAGCGCCATCACAAGCAAGATGATGCCGCCGATATAGCCAAGACCCCAGCCAAACTGGCTGATCTTGCCGCGTTCCTTGGGCCTTGCAACCTCATTCAGCATGGAGTTGTAATTCACGGTCGCAAACTCAAAGAAGATGCCACCAACGGCCAACAGCGTCAGGCCAAAGAAGAAGAAGTCATTGGAT
>CBFIEQ010000056.1:0-5802 GCA_965661645.1 uncultured Aquiluna sp. | reverse complement strand
ATCAGCCTGACCACGCATGGCCTGCATGACAGCCCCAATCACAGCACCAGCGGCCTGAACCTTGCCCTCTTTGATCTTCTCGAGAACATCTGGTTGCTTTGCAAGAGCTTCGTCGATGGCTGCAATCAGGGCGCCTTCATCGGTTACAACCTTCAGGCCACGCTTTTCGATGACATCTTCTGGTTCACCCTCGCCGGCAAGCACACCTGCCACAACATCGCGGGCGATGCGGTCGGTGAGCTCCCCTGCCTCAATCAGCGATGCGATCTTGGCTACCTGTTCTGGGGTGATGGCAAGCTCTGAAATCTCAACCTCTTGAGAGTTAGCAAGCCTCGCAAGCTCACCTGTCCACCACTTTCTGGCGGCCTGTGGCTTTGCGCCCGCGGCAACTGTTGCTTCAACCTGATCAAGCAAGTCCGAGTTCACAACGTCGCGGAACTCCAAGTCTGAGAAGCCCCACTCGTTCATCAAGCGCTTCTTACGAAGTGATGGGTTCTCGGGCAAGGATGCACGAATTTCTTCGATCCAGTCCTTGGAAGGCTGAACAGGAACCAGGTCTGGCTCTGGGAAGTAGCGGTAGTCATCAGCATCTGACTTTGGTCTTCCAGCTGAGGTGTAGCCGCGGTCCTCGTGCCAGTGACGCGTTTCCTGAGTGATGGTTCCACCATTTGCCAGGATGTGAGCCTGGCGCTGAATCTCATAACGCACAGCTGATTCGATTGACCTCAGTGAGTTAACGTTCTTGGTCTCAGTTCTGGTACCGAGCTTTTCTTGACCCTTTGGGCGAAGCGAAACGTTGGCATCGCAGCGCACGTTGCCCCGCTCCATCTTGGCGTCAGAGACATCCATAGCCTTGACCATGTCGCGAATCATGCGGACATACTCGGCTGCAAGTTCAGGTGCTCTCTCCCCCAGGTTGAAAACCGGCTTAGTCACGATCTCAACCAGTGGCACTCCGGCACGGTTGTAATCGACAAGCGAGTATTCCGCTCCCTGAATACGTCCGGTCGCACCACCAACGTGGGTGAGCTTGCCGGCGTCCTCCTCCATATGGGCTCGCTCAATCAAGACCTCGTGCACTGAACCATCGGCGATTTCTACTGATACCTTGCCCTCGAAGGCAATTGGCTCGTCATACTGCGAGGTTTGGAAGTTCTTAGCCAAATCTGGGTAGAAGTAGTTCTTTCTTGCAAAGCGTCCGGTTGGAGCAATCTCACAGCCAAGCGCTAGACCAATTGCGATCGATGACTCAACTGCTTTTTTGTTCACTGCGGGCAAAGAACCTGGCAGGCCTAGACAGGTTGGGCAGGTGTTGGTGTTTGGCTCAGAGCCGAAGTTGTTTGCACAACCGCAAAACATCTTGCTCTTGGTGTTGAGCTCAACGTGAACCTCAAGGCCGATGACGACCTCAAATTGCTCAATCGCCTTATCGAAATCCATTAGCTGTTCTTTAGCCATCAGAGCACCTCCAAATTTGGAGCCTTGGCAATTAGTGGGGCTCCCCACTGATCGACGTAGAGCGCTTCGATGAGCGCACCAACTCGATACATCTGAGCATCTTGTTTGGCCGGTGCCAAGATCTGAACACCGGAGGGTAGTCCATCCTCTTTTGCAAGACCATTTGGAACACTCATGCCTGGGATGCCCGCAAGGTTTGCTGGGATGGTTGCAATGTCGTTTAGGTACATCGCGAGCGGATCATTCACCTTCTCACCAATCTTGAATGCGGTGGTTGGCGCAGTGGGGGTTATAAGAACATCCACCTGGCTAAATGCCTTTTCCAAATCCTGTTGAATCAGAGTCCTTACCTTTTGAGCAGAGCCGTAGTAGGCGTCGTAGTAACCAGATGAAAGGGCGTAAGTGCCGAGGATTATTCTTCTCTTGACCTCAGGACCAAACCCAGCCTCACGTGTCGCCGCCATCACTCGCTCGATAGTCGGATTCCCCTCGGGCATGACCCGAAGACCAAATCTCACGGAGTCAAACTTCGCAAGGTTTGAAGATGCCTCAGCGGGAAGAATCAGGTAGTAGGCAGCAACTGCGTATTCAAAACTTGGGCAATCGACTTCGACAACTTCGACACCTTGGGCCTCGAGCTTCGAGACGGTGTCCTCAAAGAGCTCCTTTACACCCTCTTGAAAGCCGTCCTTTGAGAGCTGCTTCACGATTCCGACTCGAAGGCCCTTGAAATCAGCCGTGCGAACCGCATCTGCCATCGAACCCAAAGACTCTGGGAGTGAGGTTGAGTCGTGTGGATCGTGACCAGCGATAACGTCCTGCAGCAAAGCTGCATCCAAAACCGTGTTGGTCACTGGGCCAATCTGGTCCAATGAGGACGCCAGCGCGATTGCTCCGTAGCGGGAGACTGCTCCATAGGTTGGCTTTGCCCCAACCGAACCAGTGACAGCGGCAGGGAATCTGATTGATCCACCAGTGTCAGAACCGATGGCAAGTGGTGCCAAGTGTCCTGCAATTGCAGAGGAGGATCCGCCACCAGAGCCTCCGGGGATGCGATCAAGATCCCATGGGTTGCGCGATGGTCCATAGGCCGAGTATTCAGTGGAAGAACCCATCGCAAATTCATCCATGTTCGTCTTGCCCAGAATTGGAAGCCTTGCCTCGCGGAGCTTTCTCACAACGGTCGCGTCATACTGCGGAACCCAGCCCTCCAGAATCTTAGATCCAGAGGTGGTTGGGGCATCGGTTGTGGTGAGAACGTCTTTCACAGCAATCGGCACGCCATGCAAGGCTGACGCCCGCTTTCCGCTTGCTCGATCGTCGTCCGCGAGCTTTGCAGCCTGCATTGCGGTGTCACGGTTTAGGTGCAGATAGCTAAAGGTCTTGTGATTCAGCGCCTCTGATCGATCGAAGAACTCTTTGGTGATCTCTTGACTGGATGCATCGCCGTTGGCGATCAGGCCCGCTAGCTCGCTAGCGCTTTTTCCTATAAAAGTCATTTCCTAGTCCTCATCCAAGATCGCGTTTACCTTGAATCTGCCATCGAATGCGTCTGGCGCCCCTGACAGTGCCTGCTCTTGGGTGAGCGAGGGGATAATGACATCATCACGGAAGACATTTGCCATGGGGATGGGATGGCTAGTGGCAACTACGTCACCCGATACCGCCTCGTTGACCTTCGCTACCGAGTCGACGATGACACTCAACTCTCCCGCCAGGGTCTCAACTTCTTCTTCGGTCACCAGAATTCTTGCCAAGCTGGCAAGATGGCGAACCAGGTCCGGGGTAATTTCAGACATAGGTGTTAGCTCGATTCGATAAGTTGCTTTGCTCAAGTTTAGTTCGGCTCTACACCGAGCTTTGCAAGGAACTCAGACTCGGTTATAACCTCTACGCCCAAACTCTCCGCCTTTGTGAGCTTAGAGCCAGCACCGGGACCAGCAACCAAAAAGCTGGTCTTTCCAGAAACCGAGGAGGATGGCTTCCCCCCATGCTCCAAAACAAGTTCCTCCGCCTTTTCGCGGGTCATCGATTCCATAGATCCGGTAATGACCACGGTCATGCCCGAGAGCACGCCATCACGAGTTTGAGAGCCTGGGCCTTGATGTCCAGCTATTTCAAGCACAACCCCGGCTTCTCGCCAAGCTTCAATAACGGCCCGGTTGTGGTCTTTGACAATCCACTCCGAAATCGATGCTGCAAGAGTTGGTCCGACGCCGTCAACCTCGGACAATTCCTGTTCGGTGGCTGCAAAAATGGCATCGATGGATCCAAAGTGAGCTGCTAAAGCTCTTGCCGCAACCGGGCCAACGTGCCTGATTGAGAGCGAAACGAGCATGCGCCACAATTCCTTTGTTTTCGCCTCTGCCAAATTTGCCAGAAGTTTTCTCGCTACCTCTGCCGGGGTGCCATCCTTTTTCTGGAAGAAGTAGACGATTTTAGGTTTGCCATCTTTGTCATGCTTTGGCAATCCGGTATCCGGGTCTAGCACGTAGGTCTTGATTGGAAGCAGGTCTTCCATTCTCAAACTAAACAAATCACCCTCACTCTTGACTGGAGGATCTTTGGGTTCCAGTGGCTGAGTCAGAGCCGTAGCGCTCACATAACCCAGGGCTTCAATATCTAGTGCCGAGCGAGAGCCGATGTATGCGATGCGCTCACGAAGCTGAGCCGGGCAAGAAAGACTGTTTGGGCACCTCAGGTCAACATCACCCTCGCTGGCAGGAGCCAGCTGCGTACCGCACTCCGGGCAAATCGTGGGCATCACGAACTCTCGCTCCGAACCCTCTCGAAGGTCGACTACCGGTCCCAAAATCTCTGGGATGACATCGCCCGCTTTACGAAGCACAACGGTGTCGCCAATCAAAATCCCTTTGGCCCTCACCTGGTCTTGGTTGTGAAGGGTTGCAAACTCAACCTCACTGCCCGCCACCGTCACCGGAGCTAAAACTGCAAAGGGTGTCGCCCTGCCGGTCCTGCCGATTGAAACCCGAATATCCAAAAGTTTGGTGTTTACCTGCTCAGGTGGATATTTGTAGGCGATCGCCCAACGCGGTGCCCTAGATGTTGTACCAAGTTCCTTTTGTCTGGTGAGCTCATCAACCTTGATCACTACGCCGTCAATCTCGTGTTCAATGGTGTGCCTGGCATCTTTTAGCTTTTCGATAAAGCCATAGGCACCGGATGCATCTTCAAATACTCCATAACGAGAGGTGGTTGGCAGGCCGAAATCCTTTAGGGCTTGGTAGACCTCAGACTGGGTTCTGATCTCCGGCTGCCAAACACCAAAGCCATGCACCAGCATTTTGAGCGGCCTTGCGGCACTAACAGATGAATCTTTCTGCCTGAGAGAACCCGAGGCGGAATTTCGAGGGTTTGCAAAGGGCTTGCCACCTGCTTGGACAATTCCTGCGTTTAGCTTTGCAAAATCGGCAAGTTCAAAAAACACTTCACCACGAACCTCAACCAGCTCGGGAAAGTTTTCACCGCTGAGGGTGTGTGGGATGGATTTGATGGTCAACACGTTCTGCGTGACATCTTCACCAACTTCGCCATCACCTCTGGTTGCTGCCTTCACCAGCACACCGTTTTGGTAAGTCAGCGAAACTGCAAGGCCGTCAATTTTTGGTTCGCATAGAAACGGACCTCCCCCGACCCGCTCACTCCAGGCTAAAAACTCGTCTCGGTCAAAAGCGTTATCAAGGCTCAGCATCCGCTCTAGGTGCTTCACGGGATCAAAGACATCTCCGGCCGCGGAGCCAACGCCGCTCGCGGGCGAAAGCGCTGCAAGCTCGGGGTGTAGTGCTTCTAGTTCCTTCAACTCTTTCTCGAGCTGGTCATACTCAGCATCAGATATAAGAGTTTGATCCTGGTTGTAATAAGCATGGCGATAGCGAGCTATCAGAGTGTGCAGTTCTTCGATGCGCTCTTCGGCGCTAGACACGGGCACTCACCGCAGATCTGGTTCTATCAATGGTGGTTTGCCCCAGCACCCTGGTGCCAACGTAGAGCACTGCGGTTTGCCCTGGAGCGACGCCGTAGAAGGGCTCTTTGAGGTTGATCACCAATTCACCATCAACAATTGCCGCCGAGGCAGGAACCGTGTCTCCGTGAGCACGCACCTGCACCTGGCAATCGAAAAACTCAGATGGGTTCTCGGGGGCCTTGCCGCACCATGAATACCTGGCACCAGCAAGTTGATCAATCTGTAGTGCGGCCTCGGGGCCAACCACTACCTCGTTGGTCTTGGGTCTAATCTCTAGAACGTATCTGGGCTTACCGTCTTTAGCAGGCCTACCAATTCTCAACCCCTTGCGCTGCCCGATGGTGAAACCAACGTGCCCA
>CBFIEQ010000055.1:0-5924 GCA_965661645.1 uncultured Aquiluna sp. | reverse complement strand
AAACCACAACGGCCAACGTGCTGAGCATGACAACCGTTTCGCTTCTTGGCCTCCGCTTTAGGGTCGAGGGTTGGATGCTGTGCCAATTGCATGTCGCGACAGAAACCATGATCATCACTGCCACCAGCGCCGCCATTGGAATCATGGCGACGATGACTCCAAGGGCAACCACCAAAATCAACAGGAAGATACCGGCCAAAAAAGTTGAGATTCTGGTTCTCGCGCCTGAGGCCTTGACGTTGATCATGGTCTGGCCAATCATCGCGCAACCACCCATGCCGCCAAAGAAGCCCGAGATCACATTTCCAACGCCCTGCGCGAAAGACTCCCTGGTCTTTTGTGAGTGAGTATCGGTGATCTCATCGACCAGCTTTGCGGTCATCAAAGACTCCAGCAGCCCAACCAGTGCCATGGCGAGTGCGTAGGGGGCGATGATGTTGAAGGTCTCCATCGTCAAGGGGACATTCGGAGTCAAAAGCTCGGGCAGCGATTCAGGCAAGTCGCCCTGGTCACCGACCGTTGGAACGCTGATGGCCGTGATCACAACTGCCGAGGTGATTGCCACGATTGCAACCAAAGGTGCCGGCACCACCTTGGTGAACTTGGGCATCACAACCATGATCACTAGCCCCGCTGCAACCAAGATGTAGACAACCGGTGGAACATCAACTAGGTGAGGGATCTGCGCCATAAAAATCAAGATCGCGAGTGAGTTGACGAACCCGACCATCACCGAACGAGGGATAAATCGCATTAGCTTGGCAGCGCCGATGGCAGCCAGTACGAGCTGGAAGATTCCAGCCAAGATCACCGTGGCCAAGAAGTAATCAAGCCCGTGGTCCCTTGCCACAGGAGCAATAACCAATGCGACCGCGCCAGTTGCAGCCGAAATCATTGCTGGTCTGCCGCCAAGAATTGAGGTTGTAATCGCCATCACAAAGCTCGAAAACAGACCCACCCTTGGATCGACACCGGCCAGGATGCTGAACGAAATAGCCTCCGGGATAAGCGCGAGCGCGACAACCAAACCGGCTAAGACCTCGCGAAGCAGAAGCCTTGGGCTTCTGATGGCTTCCATGACACTGGGTCTTGGTTTGTAGCGAGGATCGGAGCCGAACAGCTTGCTAAATCGGTCTTTAAACGAAACTTTCAAAACTTGCCTTCTTTGGGATTTACGCCGAGACGGCTCAGAAGCAAGTCACGAACTAAGGGGACGAATTATGTCGTCCAGCCCTTGAAGTCTAACCAGATGCTGGCATAGTTAGGGGAAATGGCCTAGGCTGACCTAGATACATGAAATATATTTCCTATTTTAGAACGACTCGGAGCTTGGTTTGGCATTAGAACTTGCAATACAAAACCTGATCTCCCCTCCCGTTTTGGCCTTTGCTCTGGGGCTACTCGCGGTTTTGTTGAAGTCTGACCTAAGACTTCCAGAGGCTGTTTATCAGGGACTGTCGATCTATCTACTTTTGGGCATTGGAATCAAGGGTGGTGTCGCCCTCTCTGAATCCTCGGCAGCCGAAATCACAATGCCGCTGATCGGGACCCTGGTGATTGGCCTTTTGGTCCCAGTCCTTGCCTATCTAATGCTTGGTGGGCTCACAAAGCTTGACGGCATCAACAAAGGTGCTGTTGCGGCTCACTACGGTTCAACCTCTCTAGTTACCTTCACCGCAGCGCTGGTGCTGGTTGAATCCAGCGGCTACACAATCGAGGGCTATGTCACCACCTTGCTTGCGGTCTTGGAGATTCCGGGCATCGTTGTGGGTCTTTTGCTTGCCAGTCGAGCACTTGGCAGAAGCGTGAACTGGGGCGAGGCAATCCGTGAGGTTCTGACCGGCAAATCCATCTTGCTGTTGGCCGGCGGTCTGCTTCTTGGTTTTCTAACCGGAGATTCCGGTTACGAGAGAATTGAGCCTTTCTTTGGTGGTTTATTCACCGGTGTCCTAACGCTGTTTTTGCTCGAGATGGGTATCGTTGCGGGCCGCAGGCTGCCTGATATCAAAAAGGCCGGGCCAGGTCTAGTTGTCTTTGGGCTTGGATTCCCACTGATATCGGGAACCCTGGGTGTCTTGGTCGGTCACTTCACCGGCATGAGTGTCGGTGGTGCTGCGGTGCTGGGTGTTTTGAGTGCAAGTGCTTCCTACATTGCAGCCCCGGCTGCAGTAAGGCTCGCTCTTCCTGAGGCTAGCCCTGGCATTTATTTGACTGCAAGCCTTGGCATTACCTTCCCGTTCAACCTAATCTTTGGTATTCCACTACTACTGGCACTAAGTGAAGTAATTGAAGGGATCGGCTTTTGATTCTCAAACAAAGAAAACTACTAACCATCGTCTCTGAGGTGGCGATCGAGCACAGGTTGCTAAAAGACCTCGAGCGACTTGGTGCCAAGGGTTACACCGTATCCGCCGCTCACGGCAAAGGGCCAAGAGACCAGCGAACTGGCGATCTTGAGGGCGGCAACATCAGGATCGAGACCGTGGTGAACAACGAGGTTCTAGAAAAGATCCTCGAGGTTCTGGAGCAGAACTATTTCCCGCACTATGCCTGCACCACCTGGGTCACCCAGGTTGAGGTTGTCAGAGACGAGCGTTACTGAGTGTTGGTGATGTGGGGGTAGTTTCCATCCCCGTAGGTCGCCTTCACCTCACTAATCACAACCTGATATCCCGAATACCAGCGAGCGTATTTCTCCTTGGCCTCTTTGTGGTCTGAGAAGGTTGCGAACTCTCTGACGCTCTGTTGGTCCTTGAAGTAATAGATGACGTTTTTTGATTTGCCGTCCTCAGAGAACCAGCGATCAACACCGATGTAGCCCGGCATTGCCTCGGCATAGTCCATCACCAGCTTGTCTAGGCGATGAAACTCGTCGTCGTAGCTGCCGGGAGTGAAGATGAAAGAGCAAGCAAACATCCCATAAGGCTAGCCAAAACCAGAGCTTTATAGACTCAAACTATGGACCTAAAGATTCGCGATCTAAGGCCAGAGGATAAAGCCCAGTGGCTAGAGCTCTGGGACGGTTACCTTGCGTTCTATAAGCAAGAGCTCTCTGATCAGCAGACTGAACTGACCTGGGAGAGACTCTTGCACGCCAAAGACGGTCTTCACGCAATTGTTGCCGAGCTAGATGGCCAACTTGTTGGCTTAGCGCACTATTTCTGGACACCTTCTACCTGGCAACAAAACAAAGACCTGTATCTAGAGGATCTGTTTGTCTCACCTAGCGTTCGCGGCAAAGGTGTTGGCAAGGCGCTAATCGAAGCATTGGTTGATGTTTGCCTAAAGGCTGGAGGCTCAAAGGTTCACTGGCAAACCCACCAAACCAACCAGACTGCCATCGCCCTCTATGCAAAACTTGCAAAGCAGTCGGAGTTTGTTGTCTTTGAAATAAAAGCTGTTTAGCCTCGGTCTCTCAAGCCCGGCAGCGAGTCAACGATGCTGTTGGCCGCCATCTTCAGAGGTCGGATGACTGTCACGCGCTCTTTTTCCTTGAAAAGCTTCGCGGTTGGATCATCCATTGCCGTCAAACAAATTGCGCCTTCAAAGCCAAAGCGCTCCATGGTTTGCAGCACCATTAAGTTCGTTGCGCGCTCCTGCGCGGTGCAGATAATGGCATCGGTTTCGTTCAAGGGGAGTGATGCAGCAAACTCTGGCTCAGTCACATCACCAAAGAGAATGTCGCAGTTTTTCTCCTTGATTTTCTTTAGTGCCTCTGAACTGACATCGACTATCAAAAGGCTGGCGCCCTTCTTTAGAAGTCCAGAAACTACGCTGCTACCGAGGCGACCCGCTCCAATGACGATTGCGTCATAGCGTGCTGCCTGAGCAGCTTCGTCTAGGCCTGCCTTTGGCTCTTTGCGCTCAAAAACCCTGAGCATGGGGGCAAGTCTCTGATAGATCTGCTCGGAGTAAAGAATGAGATAGGTGGAGAGGGTGATCGTAATAATTCCAACCACTGTCACAAGTGACAGCACGGCCTCATCGACTTGGCCCAGGGAGTAGCCAAGTGCAATCAGGATTAGGGAGAACTCGCTGATTTGCGCAACAGCCAACCCAGCCTTGAACGACACCTTTGCTCGATAGCCCATCAAGCCCATGATGATCAAAACAATGATTGGGTTCCCAATCAGCACAAAGGCCGAGAGAATAATCGCCGGCCAAAGCTGATCAATCGCATCGGAGAAGGTGAGTGACGAGCCGAGCTGAATGAAGAAGAACAAAATCAAAACATCTCTGAGGCTCACCATTCTGGCGCTGATGCTTTCTCGGTAAGGTGTCGAGGCCAGCGCGACTCCCGCAACAAAGGCGCCGATCTCCATGCTCAATCCAAGCGCTGCACTGACTGCAGCTAGCGACATTGCCCAACCAACACCAAAAAGCAAGGTCAGCTCCTGGCTAGACGCCAACCAATCCAGCAGCTTTGGAATCACAAACTTTGCCAGCATTGCAACAACCAGCAGGAACACGATGCTGCCCGCGAAGGTGGTGAGCAGGCTAATCGGCGCTGCTGCCTCACTTCCGGGAGACCCAATCGTCACGATTACCACCATGGCGACAATCACCAAGATGTCTTGAACGATTAGGAATCCAACCGCGATCTGGCCGTGAAGTTGGTCGATTTCTCTTTTGTCTGACAGCAGCTTCACAATGATGATCGTCGAGGAGAAGGTCAGAGCAACGGCAACATACAGCGCAGGCACGAAATCAAACCCAAGCGCAATGATGATGAAAAACCCAACCACTGATGTGAAAACAACCTGGCCAACACCAGTCAGCAGAGCAACTAGACCGGTTGACTTTATTAGACCAACATCAAGCTTTAGTCCTACAAGGAACAGCAGGATTGCGATTCCCAGCTTTGCCAGCAGTTCAATTTCAGCCTCATAGGAGACCAGGTTAAAAAACGATGGCCCCAACAAAATACCCACGAATATGTAGGCAACAATTACAGGCTGTTTTGCAAGCTTCGCGCCAAAGCCAATGATTGCTGCAAGCAGAAAAATCATTGCAATTTGAGCAAAGGCGGTTTCGAGCATGGCTTCAGGCTAACAGCGTGTGTTTCAACCATGTGAAATGGCGCAAACCCTAGAAATGCTCGTGGTGTGAATCGCTCTCGACCGAGTGGCCTTCGCTTTTGGCCTAGCATTTAGGAATGCTTAGCCCGGAACAGTTTCACGAACTTGCAGCAACCAGAAGATCAACCAGAGATTTTCTCGACACCGAGATTGACCCAATAGTCCTGGAGGATATCTTGAATGAGGGTGTCATGGCCCCTAGCTGGTCCAACACCAGACCATTCATGGTTGCTGTTGCAACGGGCGAGCAAAGGGATCGCATCTCAAACGCCCTAGTTCAACGACTTAGGGAGTCGGCAGAACTAAAGGGTCAGGGTGCCAACCCCGACTACACCCATGTCATCCCATACCCAGAAGGTCTAGTTGAGAGAAGTCAACGCGTTGGCAAGGGCATCTATGACACCTTGGGTATTGACCGCACCGACACCGCGGCTAGGTTCAAGTTTTTAGAGCGCAACTATGAGTTCTTTGGAGCACCAACGGCGCTGTTTTTCTTTACACATCGAGGCCTAGATCACTTTGGCACCCTAGACCTCGGTCTCTACATGCAGACCCTGATGCTGGCAGCAAAAGCACGGGGCATTGGAACTTGTGCACAGGGCTACCTCGGCAACTACCCGGACATCATTCGCGAGGAGTTCGAGATTTCCGATGACTACGCCTTGGTCTGCGGAATGAGCATCGGCTACCCCTCAGATCACCCAATCAACAACTGGCAGGCCGAGCGCCTTTCCATAGCGGAGTTACAGGTAAAGCCTCGAAGCTAGACGGTTACGGAACCTTTCAACCCGAAGGACCCAACGAACACCGCCAAGCGAACGAAGACACCAAGCAATAGAAGCAAAG
>CBFIEQ010000054.1:0-6134 GCA_965661645.1 uncultured Aquiluna sp. | reverse complement strand
GACAATCATGTAGCTGAAGCTGACCAAGGCCACCAATGTCGCAGCCACGAGAATAAGTGCCGCGAATGCATCCGCAACAAACGCAATTGCAATACCTTCAGGCCAGAGTGAAATCTGATGCGCAAAAACACTGCCATCTGATGTAACAACTAGAAGCGTGATGGCTCCAGCGAGCAAAGCTAAAAGAGATCCAAAGCCGATGAAGATCTGAAGTGAGCTCCTGCGAGGCAGAACAAACAAGATGCCACCCAACAGAAGCGGCGCTCCAACAAACAGCGGCAACAAGGGGCCGATCAGGTCAATCATTTGTCTTCACCGCCCTTAGTTTTCTCGCCAGCTAAGTCCATGTCCGTTACCGAATCAACCTCCGCACCGGAAGTGGGTGCGATCTCCGCTTCAGTGTCATCATCGCCCCTACTCACAACCGCGAGGGTTGCCAAAACCACGGTGATAGCAAATGCAATGACGATTGCAGTTAAGACAAACGCTTGAGGCAGCGGATCTGCAGCCATCGAGGTATCTCCACCAACAAATGGTGCCTCTCGCCTGGATACGCCACCGGCGGCAATAATCAGAAGGTTCACTGCATGGGTCAAAAGAACAAAACCAAGGATGATGCGAATCATGCCCCGCTGCAGGACTAGGAAAACACCAGCAGCAGCCAATAGACCAATACTCAGAGCCAAACTCATGACACAGCCCCCTTTAGCGAGATATCGGGGTCATTTGCGTCCAGGGATGGTTCATTTTGAGCCGCAATTCGCGCCGGACCAGCTTGACTCTTTGGTTCGCGTGGCTTTGGCAGCACGCCACCGAGCTCATTAATGACGGCAATTATGATTGCAAGAACAGCTAGATAAACTCCGAGATCGAACACCATCGCGCTTGTGAATCCGTATTCGCCGCCCCAAGGCAGCGGAATCTCAAAGCGAATTGGCTTGAGGAATGAACCTGCCGCATAACCCCACACACCGCTCAGAACAGCAACTATGACACCGGCTGACAGCAATCCTCGATATGGCCACCTGACCGGAGCAGAACGATCCGCCGATGCCCCCAAATAGGCAAGACCGAAGCCGGTAGCCCCAACCAAGGCGGCGATGAAACCGCCACCTGGCTCGTAGTGACCACGGAAGAATAGGTGGAAAGAGAGCAAAATAATTAGCGGTGCTGCCCATCTGGAAACCACTCGAATAGGCAGAGTGTTGTCCTCAACGCGACTGATTGCCGAAGAGGACCAGACAGAAAGATCAGGAACGCGCTGGGCAATCATTGGCCTTGAGCGCAGAATGCCAATAAGCACGATGCCCGCGACCGCGATCACGGTCAGCTCTCCAAAGGTGTCAAGTGCTCGGTAGTCGACAAGAATCGTATTGACAACATTTGTGCCACCGGTATCAGTTTTTGCCTCGTCCAAGAAGTATTGGCCAACAGTTGAAATGTCTCTTCCCCCGGTGAAGACCAAAGCAACTAAGGTGGCCACCACTCCAACAGCTATGCCAATTACCGCCGTTGCAAGCTGCCTAGAGCGCGCAACGGGGTGAAAATAAGAGGGCAGTCTGCGAAGAATCAAAACGAGCGCAACAACCGTGAGCAGCTCAACCAAAAGTTGGGTCAAGCCCACGTCTATGGCTCCTAGTGCAAAGAACCAAAGCGCAACCACGAAACCTGCGCCGCCAACCAAAACGAGCGCCACAAGTCGAGATTTTGCAATTAGCGCCGGCAAGACCGTCACAACCAAAAGACCAAGCCATAACCTGTCGGTCCAGGGCTCATTGACTGACACCAAACTCTCTAGTTGAGGCATGGTGAGTACCGCGGCGATCGCCACAAGGCCCACCACGATCCAAGGTGCCGCTAGATGCTGCATGGGGGCATCGGTCCGAGTGGGGTTGCCCACTCGCCTACCGATCGCTAGAGCCCCCGAGCGAATGCCCTCGACCACATCTATTGCCGTAAAGCTCAAATAGCGACGCTCAAAGAAAGTGTCGAGTCTTTTTCGCTGTGAAATCGCCAGGACTCCGAGGCTGATGATCGTCAAGGAGAGTGCTAGCTCGGTTGTGAAACCGCCAAAGATGGCAAACTTAGCAACGTAGGTTTCCCCAGCTGCAGCGCTACCCGCCGCACCCAAAAGTGGGTGCAGAAGGGCAATTGCAGGGCCCAGAATCAAACCAATTACTGCTGGCGTTAGCGCTGATCCAACAAATAGTGGTTTGGCCTCCCTCACAAGATCTTTTTGTGCATGGGATTGATCGCCATCAAAGTCACGATTGCTGCCGCGGTAGCCAGTGAATGCTCCGAGGATAATGCGACCTGTGTATGCGAATGTGAAAGTTGAAGCGAAGACTGTAATTGTGGTCAGGGAGATGCCAATCCAAGCCGCTTCCGCTGCGTTCAACATGTGACCCAGCAAGTACTCCTTGGAGATAAATCCGAGCAGCGGGAAAACGCCTGCCATCGAAAGACCAGCCAAGACCGTTGTGATCAAGGTCACCGGCATTTTGCGCCATAATCCATTCAGCAAACGAATGTCTCTGGTTCCAGCCTGGTGGTCAACAATTCCAACCACCATAAATAGTGATGCCTTGAACAAAGCATGAGCCAAGGTGTAAAGCGCCGCTGTGGCTAGAGCACCAGGGGTACCTACGCCAATCAGGGCAACAATCAGACCAAGCTGGCTGATTGTCGAATACGCCATGATTTCTTTCAGATCAAAACGGCGCATAGCAAAGATTGCTCCGATGACGGCAGTAATCAAACCCGCCGTAATCAACATTGTTTGCCAAACCAGGGTTCCCGCAAGAGCTGGAGAGAACAACATCATTAGGTAGATGCCGGCCTTGACCATCGCGGCAGCGTGAAGATAGGCGCTGACTGGAGTGGGAGCGACCATCGCGTCTGGCAACCAAGCGTGGAATGGAAATTGTGCGGACTTGGTCATTCCTGCGATTGCAACCAATACAGCAATCCATGCGGTGAAACCAGCGTCCTCGGCCCAAACGCTGTGGCCCAGAGCCTCGCCCACGTTGGTAGTGCCCGTGCGAACCACGATCAACACCACGGCAAAGAATAGCGACAGCCCACCAAACCCAGTGACGAGCAACGTTCTCACTGCTGGAGCGCTGGCCTTATCTCCCGAGCGATTGATCAGGAAAAATGAGCAAAGCGTTGTGAGCTCCCAAAAAACAAAAAGCAGGACAAGATCGTTCGCCAGAACCAAGCCGGTCATAGCAAATGCAAATAGCAGCATCCAGGCAAAGTAACCAGTGTGTGGGTGGACAATCCGCTTGGTCATGTACCTGGCGGAGTAGGCCATAACCAAAGCGCCAACACCCAAAACCAAAATCAGAAATAGCGCCGAAAGGCCGTCGAGCCTGAGGCTTAGAGAAACATCGAGGCTGGGAATCCAAGGGGTCGATTCTTCGACTCGACCAAAGCCTCCATCTGGCACCGCGCCGTTGAGGATTTCAGGGATTCGAACAATGATCGCAAAAGCCAGTGCGGATAGCCCTGCTGCTGCAATCCACCCTGCATTACGACCGACAACCCTGGTTGCCAACATCGTGATACCAACCAAAACCAAGGTTGAAAACAGAATCGCGGTTAGGGTCATGCTGGAACCTGCCCAGAGGTCGCGCGTTGCAGAAAGTTAGAGCGCGACATGTTCTCCTCGTGATCCGTTAGTCTCGGCGCCACCGAAGAGGTGAAACCGCTGCGAACGCGAAACTTCATCGTTCTGCACGCCGACCAGGCTTCCCGGCACTCCGGGGCTTATCTTATCAGCCAACCTAAGAATCGACCCCAGCCCATGGTCAGAGCAAAAACCACCAAAAAATTTAGATTCGCTTCTTTCTTTGACCAGCTGTCGCGACTGTTTTTGGTGACCCCGACCACCAATGAAGCTTTCTCACCATGGCCTAGGGAATGCAGCCTTGCAAGTAGTGCTAGGTGATTTGCAATTACTCCCCTAGGCTTCTAACGAGTCGGTGATTAGTTGCTGGCTTGCGTCGTAGAACGACCTCCCACATAATCGTGGTGAAATTTTTCCTCCGGCGAACGAATACATCGAAATCGATGTCTTCGCCATCTGCCCAAAAACTTGGGCTCGAAAGTGATGAAACCCATCACACGAAGGTAATTCAAATTATGTCCACAAAGACTTTTATTGATCTTGGCGTGCCTGCCAAAATCGCCGCTGCGCTAAGCGCCCAGGGTATTGATACGCCCTTCCCCATCCAGGTTGACTCCCTGCCCGACACCCTTGACGGCAAGGATGTTCTAGGAAGAGGCAAGACCGGCTCTGGAAAGACCCTGGCGTTTGGAATTCCAATGGTCGCTAGGCTTGCCGGCTCCGCGACTCATGCACAAACTTCCAGAAAGCCAAGGGGTTTGGTTCTGGCTCCAACCCGTGAACTGGCAACTCAGATCACCAACACTCTTCAGCCATTGGCTAAGGCCATGAACCTCAGGGTCACAACCATCTTCGGTGGAGTTCCTCAAAATAAGCAGGTTCAGGCGCTCAGGGATGGTGTGGAGATTATCGTGGCGACCCCTGGTCGACTAGAAGACCTCATGAAACAAGGGATCCTGAAGCTAGATGCGATCGAGATCACCGTTTTGGATGAAGCTGACCACATGGCTGACCTTGGCTTTTTGCCTGGGGTCACCAGAATCATGACCGCCACCCCCAGGAGTGGCCAGCGTCTTTTGTTCTCAGCGACGCTAGACAATGGTGTTCAAAAGCTTGTCGACAAGTTTTTGCAAAACCAGGTTATGCACGCTGTTGACGAGGCGAATTCGCCAGTCTCCCAAATGACCCACCACGTTTTTGAAGCCTCTGACGCCGAGGCAAAAAAGCGCTTGGTACATGCCTTAGCATCCGGAACTGGAAGAAGAATCTTGTTCATGCGCACTAAGCATCACGCCAAGAAGCTTGCCAAATCTCTTACTCAGGCTGGAATCCCTGCAGTTGACCTACATGGAAACCTCTCGCAAAACGCTAGAGACCGAAACCTTGAGGCCTTTAGTGCCGGACACGCGAGAGTCCTAGTCGCTACCGACGTTGCCGCCAGGGGTGTTCACGTTGATGGAGTCGATCTAGTCATTCACGTTGATCCCCCGGCTGAACACAAGGCCTACCTGCACCGCTCTGGAAGAACCGCAAGAGCTGGAGCATCGGGTGATGTAGTAACGATCTCACTGCCGAGTCAACGCAAAGACCTATCCGATTTGCTCAACAAGGCAAAGATTTCGGTAAAGCCACAGTCGGTGAATGAAAAGTCCCCGGAGGTAAAAGCCCTGATCGGAGAAGTTGCGCAGCTTGTGAAGCCAGCTGCTCCGACAGCGCAACCCAAACCAACCGGAAAGTCCACAGGTCGAAATGCTCAGCGCAAACGAGCACTTAGGGAATCCGGAACAGCGCCATCCCAGAAGCCACGGAACCCAGGGTCTAGACCTAATTCACAGCGCGCAGCAGGCGGAAACCGACAGCGCCAGACTTCAAGGTAAGAGCTAGAGAGCAAAAGCGCCTTCGGCAGGAATCGAACCTGCAACTAAGAGATTAGAAGGCTCTTGCAGAGAATCTATAATCCCCCGTTATTACTGACAAGTTTAACACCCTTGGCCGACACGTGCGCTAAACAAGCGATTAGCGATGAGATTCATCCTCAGCAATGGCCTCTAACATCCCCTTCGCTGTCAGGAAGAGTCCCTGCCTCCACTCCACGAGGTCCTCGATGAGGAAATCAGAGTCTGGTGGGATGAATTTGCCAAGTGAATCAACGCAAGCCTCAATTTGATATTGCTCGTAGGAGTCATCGTTCAGAAAGTCATAAGTCTCATCAAATATCGACCCAGCATTGGCAGCCTGAGCTCCAGTCATTGCCAACAGCGCTGCTGTGATGGACGAGCAGTTTCCTCATGGGGTTCCCTTTGGTTTCAACAAATTTTGCCTAGCTTAGACAATCAATGCCTATTTTGTATACCTAACCGGGTCCATTCGACCACGGAGTTCTTGCTGTTCACCATTGACGTAGACATTGATTCGGTTAATGCCTGGCTCGAGAGTGATAGTTCTAACGATGTAATAGGCACCGATAGCGAACCTCAGCCGGTCGTCTTCAAAATTGTTTGCG
>CBFIEQ010000053.1:0-6274 GCA_965661645.1 uncultured Aquiluna sp. | reverse complement strand
AGGCGAACACTGAGACCAGCACCGCGGCACTGGCTGCGATGCCTGCAGAATTCAGGGTTGCCATTATGAGTTTCTCAAAATCAGTGCTCGAACTACCGATCAGGCTCCAGTTCAAAAGCGCTGCCAGCGGGATGCCAGCTCCAAAGAGAGCTATCACCAAAAGTGCAACCGATACTGGAACTCGATTTGGACCAAGCTCGGCCCTGAGCCTTCTGGGGTTCGCAGCTCTTTGTGAAAGGTAATCCCCGCGATAGCGCCTAGCGAAGAACAAAATGATCAGGGTCAAGAACACCAGTACCACCGCAAGCGATGCTGCTGCCGTGCGATCAAAAGAGGAGCGGTAGGCGTTGTAGATCGCTCTGGTGAAGGTGTCAAACCTCAAGAGCGCAATAGCACCGAACTCACTCAAAACATAGAGCGATACCAACAAAACGGCGGCCGTCGCACTGGTCCTAACCTGCGGCCAGGTGATTTTGAGGAAGACCTTGAACCTGCCAAACCCAAGCGAGCGCCCAACCTCCTCGCTTGCGACATCAACTCTCATCAGCGCAGCCGAAACGGCCAAGAAAACATATGGAGCGGTTGCAACCGAGAGCACCAGCCAGCTTGCCCAAAACCCAGAAAACCAGGGAAACACCGAGGCATAGCCAAGCGCCAGCACGTAGCTGGGAATAGCTAGCGGGACTGTTGCCAAAATCGCAAAGAAGCCGGGGAATCTGAGGTTGGTGCGAACTACGAACCAGGCTTGAAAAACACCAATCGCCAACGCGCTCAGTGAAACACTCGTCACCAAAAGCACGGTGTTTAGTAGTAGTTCTAGCGTCCTAGCTCTTGCCAACTCGGCAATCGCTGCCTCAAAGCCCTCGAAGAGCCGAAGCACCAGATAACCCAGCGGCAGAATCGCCACCAGGGCAGCAAAAACCCCCAGTACCGCTAGGAGAACCGGGGGCTTTTGCATTATTTATCTAGATTAGTCCAGCTCTTCGAATCAACTCCAGAGTCTTTTCGAGGGCCTCTAGGTCATTGAGGTCGAAATCTGGAGCCGGAATCTCACTCAATGGCGTTAGTCCTTCGATTGGCTCAACGCCCGCAGTTAGCGGGTACTCATTGGTGATGTCGACAAAGTACTGTTGGGCGGTCTCGGAGAGCAAGAACCTAACAAAGTCTTGGGCCTTTGGGTCCTCAGACAAAATGCCAACTCCCGCTACGTTTCGAAGGTTTCCAACATCTTGTGATTCAAATGCGGAGATTTGGGAGTTCATGTTTTCAAAACCAACCTCGTTGCCCTTGGCATACCAGTAGTAGTGATTGATCAAACCCGCATCCACCTGCCCGGTCTCGACAGCTTCCAAGATGGCCGAGTTCTTCTCATAGATCACGCCATTTTCCTTCATGGCCTCAAGCCAAGAAAGTGCCGCATCCTCGCCATAAACAACCATCATTGCCGTCACAAAAGCCTGGAAAGAAGAATTAGTCGGGGCAATACCGACCCTGCCTTCCCAAATTGGATCTGCAAGATCAAAGACTGAGGTTGGTAGTTCACTCACCTTGTCAGGGTCGTAGTTAAAGACCCTCACCCTGCCAGAAACACCCATCCAAGAGCCATCTTGTGCGCGATACTCGGCATCGACCAGGTTCAAAATCTCTGCGGGGATCGTTTCTAGGTAGCCGGCTTTGGAGATAGCTCCCAGCGCTCCAGCATCCTGAGCAAAAAAGACATCGGCTGGAGAGTTCTCACCCTCCTCCATGATTTGGGCCGCGAGCTCGGCGCTGCCGGCATAGCGAACCACAACATCCTGACCTGATTCCGAGATGTATTGATCAATAAGTGGCTGCACCAAAGACTCGCCGCGCCCGATGTAGATCACGAGCTCAGAATCCTCGGCTGGTGCACAACCAGCAAGACCAACAACCGAAACTGCCGCCAGGGCGGCTGCCAAGAATCTTCTCTTCACTAATCTCCCTAACTAAAAAGAGCACCGAATAGCATCGGTGCTCTGAATAGGTTAGGTAAACCTAACTAGTTTGTCAATTAGCTGTTTTTGGAATCGATTTCTTGAATCAACCCTTCAACCAATCCCTTGATCTCATCACGGATTGGGCGAATAAAATCAACTCCCTGGCCAGCTGGGTCCTGCAGTGGCCAGTCCAGATAGGTCTTGCCAGGGTAGTAGGGGCAGGTGTCGCCACAGCCCATGGTGATCACGTAGTCGGAGTCTTGAACTAGCTCATCGGTCAAAACCTTTGGCACGTTTCCCGAGATGTCGATTCCCTCTTCAAGCATCACTTCAACAACCGCAGGGTTCACCTGATCCTTTGGCATGGTCCCTGAGGAGCGAACCTCGATTCGGTCACCCGCTAGGTGAGTGAGGTATGCGGCAGCCATTTGGCTTCTACCGGCATTGTGAATGCAAACGAACATCACTGAGGCGATCTTGTTAGACATGCTCTTCCTTCTTTGTTGTTGGGTACAAGACTTTGAAAACCATTAGCGCTATCAGGGCGCCAATCAGTTGCATCGGGATAAACACTGCAGTTGAAGCCAAATCAATACCGGTCAGGGTGTCGCTCAGTGAGCGCCCGATTGTCACCGCCGGATTGGCAAACGAGGTTGAGGCGGTGAAAAAGTGTCCGGCAATAATCCAGAGCGCAACACCTGGAGCAATTAGCGAAAGCCGGTCCTGTTTCACAAGAATCAGAATCAAAAGCACTAGGCCAAAGGTTGCGACTACCTCAGACAGCAGCGTTCCGGGGTTGGCTCTAGACCCCCCATTTAGGGAAATTGCTGCCTGCATGAACATAAGATTCCCCAATACCGCTCCTGCAACAGCACCAAGAATCTGAATCGCAATGTATTGCAACGCCAAAGTAGTGGTGATGCTTTTGCGAAGCAGCATGATCAGGGTGACCGCAGGGTTGAAGTGAGCGCCAGAGATTGGCATCAACATCGAAATCGCACCAAATAGGACAGCACCCACCGCCAGTGCCATGAGGATCAAGCCCACTGTTGGATCGGAATTTAGAGCGTTTGCCATGTGGCCGGTGCCGATAACCGTTGCCACAATTCCGGCCGTTCCCAAAAACTCTGCGAGAAGTCTTTGAATCAGCATTCTGGGTTCCTTAGGGCAACAGATTAGGTTTAGGCTAGGGGAAGCTTATAGATAAGCATCTATTTTGAAGGTGACGATTTGGTGAATTCTCAACTGATGGTTTTGGGCCAGTGCGCACCAGCACCTGGCGCTGAGCCAATTGCCCGAACCAAAGCAGCCGAGATTGCTGAACTCCTAAAGGCGGTAGCAGACCCAACCCGCCTGCAGATACTTGCGATGATCGCTCAGAGCGAGGCCAAGGAGTCTTGCGTCTGCGATCTCACCGAACCGCTCGGACTGACCCAGCCAACCGTGAGCCACCACATCAAAAAACTCGCTGAGGTCGGCCTTGTGAATCGCGAGCGCCGCGGCACCTGGGTTTGGTATTCGCTCAACACCAGTCGCTGGAACCAGATTGCAGGGCTGTTTTCGTGAGCATCACCCACACCTCTTTTGGAGTTATCACTCCCGAACACGAGCACGCGGTCTTCAATGAGCGCAGCGTGCGGGGTGCAGCGGGGCTGTTCTTTGTGTTTCTCTTCACCGGCTGGATGACAGCCTTTTTGACCTCAGACTTCTCACTGCTGAGAGCCTTTGGGGCAAGTTTCATGATCGACATGTTCATCAGGCTGTTTTTGGGCCAGCGCTATAGCCCGTCATTGAGAATTGCAGATTTCTTTGTTCGCAAGCAAAGACCGGAGTGGGTGGATGCCAAACCAAAGCAAACAGCTTGGGGCATTGGTCTTGGCATGGTTTTGGTTGCCTGCTTCATGATGGGTTGGCTGGGCCTAAGGGATGAAATCGTGCTCTCACTTTGTGCTGCGTGCATGGTGTTCCTATTTGCCGAGGCCGCCTTTGGTTTTTGCGCGGGCTGCTGGCTCCACACGAGATTTGCAAAAGAAAAACCACAGCTCTGCTCCGGAGATGTGTGCCACTACGAACCAGGGAAGAACTAAATGAGCAAGATTGAAATCAAGGTTGAGGGCATGACCTGCGGCCACTGCGAGATGAGCGTCACCAACGAGCTGGCAACCCTCTCTGGCGTTCAGAGCGTGAAGGTTGACCACACCTTGGGAACCGCAGTCGTTGAGGCCGAGGGCGTAACCAACGAGCAGTTCGAAGAGGCCATCGAGGAAGCCGGCTACAAGGCCGTGGAGTTTCACACACTAGATGCCTAATCCCGAGCTGTTAGAACTCGAAATCGAGGGCATGACCTGCACGGCATGCGCCAGAAGAGTCGAGAAAAACCTAAATCAGGTCCCAGGGGTTAGCGCCTATGTTGATTTCGCGACCGAGAAGGCTCACCTGCAGTTTGCAGGCAGCTACGAACTTGAGTCGCTAAAAAAGGCGGTTGAATCTGCCGGTTATAAAGTCGGTGAGGGTAAGCCGGAACTGCAAACCCTAAAACCAAGACTGATAACCGGCGGAGTGCTAGCGACCTTGGCAGCACTGTTTGCGATGGTGCCGCAGCTGATGTTCCCAGGCAGCCAGTACCTGGTTTGGCTTTTTGCCACCCCGGTATTTTTCTATGTGGCATTCCCGTTTCACTCGGCGGCAATCAAGAACCTGCGCCACAAAGATGCCACCATGGACACCCTGGTTTCACTTGGTTCCTCGGTCGCCTATTTCTACAGCGTGTTTTTGGTGCTAACCGGCCAGATGCACACCTACTTCGAGGTCTCAGCGGTGGTGCCAGCGGTGGTGCTCCTGGGCCGCTACATCGAAGTCAAAGCCAGAAGAAGCGCGACCGACTCGGTCAGAGCACTACTTAGCGCAATTCCAGAAACGGCAACCATTGAGGCCCAAGGCAAGCGCCAAGAAGTCCCCACCCACACCATCCGCAAGGGTGCAATTGTCTTTGTCGCTGCCGGTGAGCGAATCCCGGTCGATGGCAAACTGCTAACAGCCCATGCATCAATCGACAACTCAACCTTGACTGGAGAATCACTCCCCCAGGAGCTCACCAAAGGCGCCACGCTCTCTGCCGGAGCGACCTCATTATCTGGTGAGATCAGCGTCGAGGCGCAGTCATCGTCATCAACCAGCAGGCTCAGCCGCATTGCTGATTTGGTGCGCGAGGCAACCAGTCAAAAGAGCAAGCTGGCATCACTAACCGATTCGATCTCCAAGGTCTTCGTGCCAGGCGTGATTGTATTTGCAATTCTCACCTTCTTAATCTGGTGGCTAGCACTTGGCGAACCGACCCGCGGCTTTGAGGCCGCGGTAGCGGTTTTGGTTATCGCATGCCCCTGTGCTTTGGGAATTGCTGTCCCGATGAGTTTGACCGTTGCAACCAGCATTGGAACCAAGCGTTCGGTGGTGATTAGAAACCCAGACTCGCTCAGGCTGATGGCCAAGATTCAGACCGTGGTCTTTGACAAGACTGGAACCCTAACCGATGGCAGGCTGAAGATCGTTGCCAGTCACCCCGTAGGGAACGCAAACCTAGAAGAGTCTCTCAAGCTTGCCGCAGCCATCGAGCGCGGCTCCAAGCATCCGGTCGCAAAGGCCATCTCGGATCTAGATCAGAGCCTTGGTGCTCAGGATGTCAAAGAGCTTGCTGGCCGAGGAATGCAAGGAATGGTTCAGGGCAAGCTAGTGCTGGTTGAAAAGCCAGGCAAATATCAGAACCAAGCCGAGTTTGATCAGGTGCTGACACTTGCGGGCCCAAACACTTTGGTGGTTGTCGCCATTGAAGACAAAGCAGTGGCGATTTTGGAGCTCAGCGATGAGATCAGAGAGGGTTCGATAAAGGCCATCAGTGACCTCAGGGAACTAGGCATCGAACCCCAAATGCTCTCAGGAGACAATGCGGCTCGAGTTGCCCACCTTGCTCAAGAGCTAGACATCAAGGATTTCTTTGCCGAGGTGAGCCCGGAGAAAAAGCTCGAGCACATTCAAGGTCTCACCAATGCCGCAATGGTTGGCGATGGCATCAACGATGTTGCGGCTTTGGCAAGCGCCGATGTTGGCATTGCCATGGGTTCTGGCGCTCACGCGGCCCAGGCGGCTAGTGCGGTGACGATCTTGGACGATGATCCAAGAGCAATCCCGTTTGCTCTCAAACTTGGCAAAAAGACCCACCGCAACATTTGGCAAAATTTGGGTTGGGCCTTTGGCTACAACGTCCTGCTAATCCCAGTTGCCGCAATCGGGCTTTTGAACCCGATGCTTGCAGGAGCTGC
>CBFIEQ010000052.1:0-6365 GCA_965661645.1 uncultured Aquiluna sp. | reverse complement strand
ATTTGGACAAGAGAGACCGGAGTGCGCGGCACGCTAATCGCAACAACAGGTGATTTCAAGGTTTTGCCAGCGACACAGTTAGGCGGTGTGTTCGCGGATGCCGATAACTTCAAGACAACTCAAAATACGACCAATTGGTCATACTCCAACCTGTCTTTCACAACGACACCCGAGACAATCACAATCGGTCGTCCCGCTACTACGACTGCTACGACCATAAAATCTGAGCTCAAAGCCCATGGAGCCATATCGGTTTATGGCTCAGCGCTGAGTTTCGCCAACAACATCATCAATGAGTCGGGTCGTGGACCAGTCCTACTGAAGTCCACCTCTTCAATAACTTTGGCTTCCAGCAAGACCTATCAAACAAATGGCTCAGACCTGGTTCTATGGTCTGGATCTGGAGGTGGGACAGGCCTCATCACAGTCGCCAATGGAGCATGCCTCAACACCAACGCAAGTTGTGATCCAGAAGTGAGCGTGGCAACCGGAGACATCTTCCTCGGTGGAGGAGCGGCCGGCACAACCTATCCAACGGGTGCTTCAAAGGGTGGAAGTTCAAATGGAATCACTATTGGTTCGGGCATCAACAGCGGGGTGAAAATCCTCTCCGGTGGAGGAGATGTTTCACTCAACGGTTCTTCAACGGGAGCCAACGGGACATCCATTTGGTCTGGTCTCACCATGTTGGCAACCACCGGTTCCATAGACGCGGAAGGTTCGACATCTGCCGCTGGAAAACAAGGTCTCAGGGTGTCCAATACTGGTGCAACGACTGTTAGTTCGGGAAAGACTTCGGGCGACGCCATCAAGCTAGTTGGCACCAATACCTCCAACAGCACAGCGGCCGAAAGCTATGGCGTCGGGTCCCTTGGCACATCAATTGCAATCAACGCAACCGGTGGCGGTGACATACGCATCGAGTCATCGCATGGAGTGTCTGCTATCCCTTCCTCCAGGCTCGAGCGTGTAACCGCAACTGCGGCGGGGGGAGACATTCGCCTTACAGGGGTGTATACCGACCTAATCTCAAGTAACGTGTCAGCCTCAAATGGCGGAAGTGTGCAACTAAAGAACTCGCTAAACCTCTATGTGGAATCCTCGACCATACAGACCTCGGGTCCGGCGGGATCGGGAATCGGAGCAATTTCGATTTGGACTGACAGTGATGGCAATGACACTGGTGTATTCAACTCTGCGGGTGTCATCTGTATCAACACGATTGGGTCCTGTTTGACCCCAGCCTTGAATGGCGGCGGAGACATCGTTATTGGCGGCGGTTCTGCGTCTGATGCAACCGGCTTCTTCCCCACCGGGGGAGTGCCAGCAGCCAGTAACGGTCGAGGCATCACACTCGGCAACTCGCATGCAGTCGATCAGTTCAAGCTATTTTCTGGTGGTGGGGACATTGCGATCAGGTCAAAAACAACAAGCGGTGCACACCAAGGGCAGTTCTGGCATGGTGGAACCAGGATTGATTCGGGCACTGGCGCAGTCTCAATCGAGAACGTAGCTGGCGCTGCAAGCGTCTCTGAGAATTATGCGGTTTGGATTCAAAGCCAGACTGCTGACATCTCAATCACCTCAGCAAAGTCAACTGGAAATGCGATTTCTTTTGATGTCCAGTCAGGATTCCAATCAACTAACTGGTCCTCTGCTCTATTGTTCTGGGATGCAGGCACGAGCGGCAAGACGGTTATTTCAGCCACTGGCGGCGGAGATATCGACATCAGCGCAACTGCAAGCGGCGCTGGATCAAACAAATATTCAGTCGACATGAACAATGTCCAGGTTCTCGCGAATAGCGGAGACATCACCATTGGTGGAAACCGAGGCGTTTGGATTAACCGAGGGGCTGCCGGAAAGCTAGTAACTCTAGGTGCGACGTCCGGGGGCAGTGCAAGTGGCGATATCGTGCTTCGAGGTAACAGATTTGGTCAGGGTGCTGGGCCTCTAGCGGTCAAGACAACCGGAACACTAACCATCGAGCCCCTTTTGGGAGGCTCATTCGCAGAAGCAATCAGCTTCCCAAACTCTGCAACCACGTTGAATGGATTGTCTGGCTTGACGGTGGGCAGCAGTTCTAACACGGCCGACCTAACCGTTGCTGCGGCAGCTTCGGTGGCTGGACCTATTACCTATGAGGGTGGGGCGTTCACCGGTTCTGCAGCACTCACCAATACTGGTGCTGGAGCAATTTCGATTCTCTCCTCGGAAACGGTTGACATAGCTGCAAACCTCACCTCTGGCTCTGGTGGAATCCTCGTGAAGTCTGTAGGCAGGATCAACACTCGTGGTGGCACTTCATCTGTTTATCGTGAGCTCGTCACGAACAGCGGACCGATTACCCTCTGGACAACTGGAACAGCTGCAGGCGTTGATCTTCAGAACTACACCAGGTTGAACTCAGATTCATCTGGCTCTGGTGGTGCAGACATCACAATTGGTGGTGGTGCCGATGATGGTAACGGTCGCCCAGCAGGACCTGCCGAGAGTTCCAGCAATCACGGCGTTGAGTTGGGATCATCTATGGTCACCGATGGATTCATCGCTCGAGCTGGTTCTGGAAGATTCTCCGCGAGCGGAGAGCACACCACCACAGCTTCGTATTCAGGGGTCGAGCTGCTGTCGGGTGTGGATATCGAAGCTGCTCAGGTTCACATAACTGGCAAGACTGCGTTTACTGGAGACAACCAGGCATCGGGAATTTCGTCGTATGGATCCAATGTCTCTACTGTGAAGAACCTGATTCACGCCACAGGTACCTTTGCGACGCCTACCGCAGCGATCCAGTTGAACTCTGAATCTGCCTCCACTTATGGATCGCTAATCGGACCCACCAGCGGCAACTACTCAGACATGATGATTCTGCGAGCCTCGGGTGACAACGCGGGAGTGAACATCACTGGACGGGCCACTGGAACTTATGGACTTTGGCTCGGTGCGCTCACAATCGAGACCAAGAACGGACCCTCTTTCATAGATACGGGCACCAAGGCTGTCCGGTTGAGTGGAGGCACCGGTCGCAACTTCACTCTCCGTCCTGTCACTGGTGAGCTTGGGGGAGACCTGACGGTTATTTCTGACATTGAAGGCAGTGCTTCCAGCATCTCAGTCGAGACCGCCGGGGTCCTTACATTCCGACCATTTTCGAGTTCTTTCTCTCAGGCGACTACATTCCCGCCAGCTTCTTCAACAATTGATGTCGGAGGATTAGTTGTTGGCAGCCAGGACAACACCGCAAACCTCACTCAGGGTTCGGTAGTCACCTCATCAGGTGATGTGAAGTATTTAGGTGGTGCTCAGACATCAAACTTTGACGTCACAACAACCAACTCAGGAAACATCGAGTTTCACCCAACGACAACATTCACCAAGGGCTCGAATACTTTTACTGCCAACGGCGACATACTCATCGGGTCATCTGGCTCACCTGCAACAACGATTGACTTTGGCTCAACGACGCTGTCGGCTGACGGCTCTGTTTCCGCCTATGCATCGTCAACGATCACACAAGATGTCGCCATGACCGCTGGTGACAGTGTTGCGCTTGTGTCAGGAACAAATGCTCTGATCCAAAAGAACATCACCGCTGGCGCAGGGGGGATCCTGGTCAAGGCTGCGGGTAACATCACAACCAGCCAGGCAACATCTGCAACACCTTTGGTCATCTCCACATCGGCAGGTGACATCACCTTGCAATCCGACTCGGATGACTCAGGTGACGGCAACATTCATTTAGAAAACTTTGCTCAACTTTCGACAGGCTCTGGTGCTGGAGACATTTTGCTCTCTGGAGGGTCTAACCCAGCTACTGGGTTTGCGACTATGGGCACAGGCTCCCAGAGCGGTGGAGTTCGCTTCGGCGCAACTGCATCGAGCCTCCCTGGATATGCAAATGGCATTTTGGTCACTGCTGGAGCGGGAGACGTTTCAATCCGTGGCAAGGCAAACGCAACCTCTGCTGGGCGTGGAGTGATAATCCCACTTTCTGACACCACTGCCAACAAGTCCGTAATTTCTGGCAACAACGTTTCCATTGTTGGTGAAAGCACTGGTAACAGCTCCAGCTTCTCGTGGTACGGAGTTGAAATTGGCGTCACATCAAGCCAGGCTCAAACGAACACCAAATCGGAAATTACTGCCACTGGAGTCCTAACGATTTCTGGGAAGAGCTCAAACTACGACGGCCTCATCCTCGGTTCAAACATTGCCATTGCTGGCGACCAGATCTCGCTAACTGGAGAGGGCCCAAGGGCACCTCTAAAGATGGGTAATTCAAATACTTCAATCGATGCCGGCTCTCTAGGGCTAACATTCTCGGCTACTAAGACCAGCACTTCGGCCGATAGCAACCTATTCGCTCCTGGCCAGTTTGATTCTGATGGCCCTGTGACAATGTCATTTGATGCACCCGGGTCAGTAGCCGAGCTAATTTTTGGTTCGAGTGCTGGAGGGGTTTCAACGACGGATCAGCCACTGTCCATAACAACGAACAGACTTCAGTTGAATGGTGCTGTGGATACCGGAACTGCAGCGGTTGAAATTGGGCCCTTCACCTCCGGCAGAAACGTTGTCCTTGGCACCAGCGCAGACACGGGAATCCTGGAAATGAACGCAGCTGAGATTGGAAAAATCTCTGCCGGCACTCTCAGAGTAGAAACAACCGGGGATGTTGATGTCACAGCCAGCCTCAACTTGACCGACACGGTAGACACCATGGCAATCCGTGCCGGCGGAGACGTCACCGGATCTTCAGGTGTGGTGATTACAGTTGCCAACCTCGGCATTGATGCGGGGGGAACAATCAACTTCCCTGGCAATCAGGCTGCCTCCGTGATCGCTTTGAATGCAGCGGGAGTTACCTATAACCAGTCTGCTGACTACACAGTGGCAAGCGTGGATGGCATTGACCCTGAATATGGCTACGGCGTCAAGTTTGCGATTGCAAATGTTCCAACCGATGAGACCCTGGATGCTTTCATGGCGGTTGCTTTCAACCCACCGCCCACTGTCAAGATTCTGGATAAGTTCGACAACTATCTTGAAACCAACAACCTTTCGGCTGCAGACTTTGCAGTCACACCAACCCTGACCGTCGTTTCTTCCACCGGCACGCCAACCCTAGCCGGCACAACTCCAACCCGCTCGGGTGGAACCTTCACATTTAGTTCCCTTAGCGTGGCAAATGCCACAGGCGAAGTGACTCTAACTTTTGCCGCAGATCGAAATGGCACTGCACTTGCTGAAAACAGCTCCTTTGATGACGGCAGCTCCTTCACCGTTCAGGCTGCGCCAACCTTCACCACCGCCAGCTACAACATTCAAGCGGGTGAGCCAACCAGCATTGATATCGCCATCACTTCAACCTCGGCTCCAGCTGGCAAGACCGGCTTTGGTATAACGGCAACCCTCAAGGACACCGGAGAAAACACAATTGCCTCCGGCCCGCACGCCAACGCTGCAATAACAGTTTCGATTGCTGGCGAGGATGGCACCATCGTCTCTGGTGATTCTCCCGCGACCGTGGCGGGTGTCGCAGACTTCTCAAACTTGGTGGTTGGCGGCAAGGTTGCCACCAACTACACCCTGACCTTCTCAGTCACCTACACCGATACCAATAGCGCTTCGCAGACTGTGACTGAGACCCAGGTTGTCACTCTCACCCCGGGCGATGCCACCAAACTCGATGTTTCACCTGCGACTCAGACGCAGGCAACGGGTCAAGTGCTTTCAGATGTCACGGTCTCAGTTCTCGATGATTATGACAACGTGGTGACATCGAGCACCGATCCGATCTCTATTGCAATCTCTGCTGGCTCTAATGGTGGCAGTGCTGACTTTGTTGGCTACAGCACCCCGGTGGCGGCTAGCTCAGGTCAGGTGGTGTTTGACACCCTGGGCATCAATGGAACCGTAGGTGACTACACACTCACCTTCTCTTCAGGTTCGCTGGCTACTGACACTCACGTGGCAACCATGACCCACTCGGTTGCGAACCGTATCGATCTCGTTATGCCTTCAACTGCAGAGAACGATGTAGTTCTGACTAGCCAGCCTGTCGTTACTGCCTATGACCTCTACAACAACGTGGTACTGGACTTTACGGGAACAGTTGCTCTGACAGTGGACTCAGGTTCACTCGGCGGGACCATCTCTATGCCTGCAGTTGAAGGTGTTGCAGACTTCGCAGGCTTAGACGTGAAGCTCATTGGAACCTCTGGCACCAAGACCGTTACTGCAACCGCTGCATCAATTTCAAAGACTGACACCGCTTCAGTTGCTTTGACCTTTGGGCCTGCTACCGCAGTCACTCTTTCAGAGTCTGCCGCAGGCATTGTTAACCGAGTTGATTTCACTACTCA
>CBFIEQ010000051.1:0-6423 GCA_965661645.1 uncultured Aquiluna sp. | reverse complement strand
AGCCTGGGCCCATGGGCCATGCTCTTGCCGGCAGTAGCTGTGCTGGCGGTGGTCATTGGTTGGCCACTCATCAACCTCATAATCATGTCGACCCAGGAGTATGGTCGCGCACAAGTTTTTGGCGCCCCTGCCCCATTTGTCGGTCTCGACAACTTTGCTTACGTGCTACAGGACGATAAGTTCTGGGCCGTATTCAATCGCAGCGTTGTCTTCGCTGCGGTGAATGTCTTCCTCACAATGGTTCTCGGTACATTGACCGCCCTCGCCATGTTTCAGATGAGCAAGGGCTTCAGATATCTGACTCAAGCCGGCTTGCTCGTAGCGTGGGCGATGCCCCAGCTGACCGCTGTAATTGTTTGGGGCTGGATGTTCAACACCGAGTACGGTGTGGTGAATTACTCCTTAACAGAATTCTTTGGCCTGGACTACCTAGGTCACTCGTGGTTCGCCGAACCGCTTAGTTTTTTTGCAGTCGCCACAATCATCATTACATGGCAATCAGTGCCTTTTGTCGCATTTACCATCTACGCGGGACTGACCCAGATACCCAATGAAGTCCGAGAAGCCGCCATGCTTGATGGAGCCTCCGCGGTGCAGCGCTTTAGGAACCTGACGATCCCATACCTCAGGCCAGTCTTTGCAATCGTCATAACCCTGCAGATCATCTGGGATTTGAGAGTTTTCACTCAGATTTACGCCCTGCAGGGACTCGGTGGACTTAGAGAAGAGACCTCAACCCTTGGCGTTTACATCTACAACGTCTCGCTAGGTGGGGGCGACTATGGAATGGGAGGGGCCATCTCCTTGATCATGGTGGTCTTGATGTCAGCACTGTCTTTCTATTACGTCCGCAGGACCATCAAGGAGGCCGAGTAATGCTGCGCAAACGCTTGACCAAGTCGCTCTTTGCAGGTTTTGCAATTGTGGTTTTTGTGTTGTCGGTTTTCCCCGTCTATTGGATGCTGAACACGTCCTTCACGCCGAATGGCCTGACCAGACAGCAAACACCAAGTTTCTTTCCTACAAACTTCACTCTTGAGAATTTTGAGACAATCCTCTTTGATGAGCAGCAGACACCCTTTATTCCAGCGCTTCTGAATTCACTTTCAATCACGTTGTTGACCGTTACATTCGCGCTAGCATTTGCGTTTTTGTCCGCTGTTGCCCTGGCGAGATTCCAGTTCATTGGCAGAAAGACCTTCTTGGTTCTCATCCTGATCATTCAGATGATCCCAGGAGAGGCGATGATCATCTCAATCTTCAGAGTGGTCAACGACGTCAATCTTCTGAATTCGATAATTGGATTGACAATTGTGTATGTTGCAACCGTGTTGCCCTTCACAATTTGGATGTTGCGAGGCTTTGTGGCCGGCGTTCCCCAGGAACTTGAAGAGGCGGCGATGGTCGATGGATGCACGCGTCAGCAAGCCTTCCGCAGAATCACATTCCCGCTATTGGCTCCTGGACTTGTTGCGACGGGTGTCTTTGGATTTATTCAAGCCTGGAACGAGTTTTTGCTGGCTCTGGTGATTAATGCTCGACCAGAAATGATGACACTGCCTGTCTGGCTGCGCACTTATCAACAGGTGACAAGCGAGACGAACTGGGCTGCCATAATGGCCGGCTCGGTGCTCATGACAATTCCGGTTCTTATCTTTTTCATGATTGTCCAAGGACGCATGACTTCAGGTCTTGTTGCGGGGGCGGTGAAGGGCTAATGTCCTCTGTCCTTAGCCAGCTGATGGTTGGATTGCCGGGAACCGAAGCCCCAAGTTACCTCCCGGACCTCGCGCTACGAGGACTTAGGAGCGTCTGCATTTATGGCGAGAACGTTGAGTCGGAAGAACAACTCAGGAGCTACGTATCCAATTTAAGAAGAGTGTTGGGCCCGGAAGCAATAATCGCCATCGACGAAGAAGGCGGAGAGGTGACAAGGGTCGACTACCGAACCGGGAGCAAGTTTGCTGGCAATGGGTTTTTAGGGCGGCTTGGAAACCTTGATCTGACCGCGCGCGACGGCAAGCTGATTGCGCAAAGACTCAAGAGCCTTGGTATTAACCTGAACCTTGCTCCAGTCGCGGACGTCAATCTCGAGCCGGCCAACCCGGTAATTGGCATTCGTAGTTTCGGAGATGATCAAGAGTTGGTAGCCCAGCATGTTGCGGCTTTTGTCACCGCCCATGAAGGCGAGGGGGTTTGCAGCACCCTTAAACACTTTCCCGGCCACGGCAATACTCGCATCGATTCTCATCATGGCTTGCCGAAGGTTCAAGGTGGTCTTGCTGAGCTTGTCAAGACTCAAGTAGAGCCCTTCAAGAGGGGAATCGCCGCAGGTGCCTCGGCTGTCATGCTTGGGCATCTAGATTTAGGGCTGAGTGCGCCTAGCTCAATGTCCCCAGAGGTTGTGGACTATCTTCGAGAGGACCTTGGTTTTGAGGGGGTTGTGGTCACAGACGCAATGGACATGGGGGCCCTTGGACCACGCGATCAACTCCCAAGTAATGTGATCCGGGCTCTGTTGGCTGGCGTGGACTTGATCTGTCTTGGCCCAAGAACTGAATCTTCAGAGATTGAGGAAATACTCGAACTTGCCAGTGAGCTTGGCTTGAATGAGTCCGAGAGTCATCGGCATAGCCTTAGACGAATGGAAGTATTCCAAGCGGCAGATTCGACTGAGGCTTCTGAATACATGGACCCTATTTACCCAATTGGCAGATTAGGTAATTACCAGGAACGTCCAACGAGTGTCCTGCGCTACAACTCGCAGGCAAATTTTGCTGTTGGGGAGGTGCCGTGGTACAGCAGCGTAAAGGCCGAGGTTGTTCATGACATTTCTGTGCTGGAATCTAGGCTTGGTGAGGGCAGTGAGCTGACGGCCGTGCTATTCAGAACCGCAGTTAGTGCTCAATCGGTTGCAGCGGAGCTTGGTAATGCAACGCGTGCAAGACTTCTTGCGATTGTTCCAGAACCGCCATCGGAGGACCTGCCTTGTCGATACCTCGTGACTTATGGAAGTGCAATACCTCAGTCGGAAATACTCCTCAAGTTTCTCAGTGAAGGACACCATTCAAATGACGACTAATTCTGTTCAAGTCGGTGTTGATTTAGGCGGCACCAAGGTCCACTCGGTGGTCTTGGGCGCTGAGATGAACGTTTTAGCCCAAGACACCAGACTCAGTGGGTTTGGGCCAACAGAGGTGTTCAGAAACCTTAGGGAGTCTATCCAACAAGCCTTGTCCGGAGTTTCGACTGCCTCAGTAACAAGCATTGGGATAGGCACCCCTGGCACCGTAGATGCCGGTGCGGGAGTAGTTCGGCACTCGCTAAATCTTGGCATTGAATCCATGGACCTTAGATCGATGATCTCTGATGAGTTTCATTGCAAAGTCCAAGTCGAGAACGATGTAAACGCCACTGCCTTTGGGTTGTCCAAGATTTTTCCGCAATACGAATCGCTTTGTTATCTCAATTTTGGTACCGGGTTAGCCACTGGCTTTGTCATAAACGGCAAGGTCTGGTCTGGATCCTCTGGGCTGGCAGGTGAAATCGGACACATCCCAATCGCAGGTAAGAGCGACCCCTGCAGTTGTGGTCAGCTGGGCTGTCTTGAGATCTACAGCTCATGGTCGGGGATGCGGAAAAACCTGGCCAGCTATGAGACAGCTGGAGACGCTTGGGACAAGGCAGGAACCGATCCGCGATCAAAACAAACCTGGGATGTGTTTGTGGAAAGCGCCGTCTTTAGCATCCAAACGATTTTCCTGACGCTGGATCCCGAGGTAATTTTTGTCGGAGGCGGAGTAGTTTCATCCGGCGCTGAGGCACTTCCAAGAATCGTCGAAGCACTCCAAGCCTTGGAGGCGAGAGCCCCTCTATTCGCCGAAAAAAGAGTCAGCGAGAGAATTAGACCGATGCCCAAGGACGTCCCGGTCGCAGCTATCGGAGCGCTGGGGTAAGAATTTGAGATTAGAGGTACTTGAAACTTCGGCTGAGGTGGCTATTTTGGCCGCCCAGGAATTCTTGGGGGCAGCGAGCCCAAGCTCGGTCTTTGGTTTTGCTACTGGGAATACGCCACTGAGTATCTACAAAGAGCTCTCAGGACACGGCCCACTCGAATGCGCCACTGCTTTCTCCCTAGACGAATACCTATCACTCGAATCCGAGGATCCGAGATCCTTCGCCTGGTACATCAGAAACCATGTGGAGCCTGCCTTGTCAATGCCGACAGGGTTTGTGCAAGTTCCGGCGGGAGATGCTGAAGACTCACGCCAGGAATGCGAAAGATTCGAGAATCTAATTCGTTCGAATCCAATAGATCTGCAACTACTAGGAACTGGTCGAAATGGCCATATTGCATTCAATGAGCCTGGTAGCTCTCGTGACTGTGAGACTCGGGTTGTTGAATTGGATGAGAAAACTCGGATTGATAACGGCTCAGATTTTGGTGGCTTGGCCCCAAAATGGGCAATCACGCAGGGGGTTGCAACAATTATGCGGGCCCGAAGAATTCTTCTTGTAGCCACTGGGGAGGCAAAGAGGGAGCCGCTTTCCAAGCTCCTCGCTGGCCAGGTTGATTCAGATTGGCCCCTCACCTATCTTCTTGATCATCCAGACTTAGTAGTTCTAGCCGATCAAGCTGCCATGAACTAACTTGCCTGCCCTGAATACTGAGAGCGGCTCGAAGTTGTCCCACAGAACTAGGTCTGCAATCTCTCCTGGCTCAATAATTTGACGGCCCAGTCCATAGTGCTCAGCAGGGGTGCTGGAAGCAGCTCTCATCGCTTCGAAAACCGGTATTCCCCAATCCACGCAATTGGATAACGCCTTGTTCAGCGTTAGCGTTGAACCAGCCAGCGCCCCGTTGTCGATTCTCCTTGCCACTCCGGATTGAACGCGGACAGCCACATCACCAAGACGCAGCTCGGTGTCTGGCATACCCGCTGCGGAAATGCTGTCTGTAACCAGAACTGGCCGCTCTGACATTTTGAATAAAGCGTTCACTACCGAAGGATGAAGGTGTTCCCCGTCGGCGATTATCTCAATCAGTGCACCAGCCTCCAATGCAGCCCCGAGCGGGCCAGGCGTGCGCGACGACAGCTGCGGCATTGCGTTCAAGGCATGAGTGAGCACCGAAGCTCCTGACGAAAAATAGCTTGAAGCCAGATCGTAATCGGCATCAGTATGTCCTACTGCAACGATGCCCTTGTCAGTTAGGGCCCTCAGCTGGCTCACCTCGAGTCGCTCGGGTGCCACGGTAATTGAGGCAAATGCGGCTGAACCGATAATGTCAGATAGTTCAGCATCAGTTGCATCGCGAAGGTTGGAAATCTTGTGCGCCCCACAACGCGATTCTGCTAAGAACGGACCTTCTAAATGAAGGCCTGCAAAGCCCGATGCTCCAAGAACATGCTCGGCCGCCCTAAGGACCCGAAGCGTTTGTTCTGAGTCAGAACTAACGAGCGAGAGAATTGTGCGGGTCACTCCAAATTTGGATGCCTGGTCAGCTATTTCCCGAATCGATTCCGGGTCATCAGAGACCTCAGTGCCCATCAGTCCGTGTGTGTGAGTGTCGACCAGGCCCGGGGTCAGCAAAGGGAGCGAATTTGATGTCGAAATTTCTCGGACTGACCCAATAACTTCGGAGAATTCAATCTCTACGGCGCGAATACCGTTTTGAGTTGGTAACAGTCCAGAAATGACTTGTGATTGCACTCCTTGAGATTATCAGCTTCTTGGAGGAGCCTTTAGCCACCAGTTCAGAGCCTCAGCCACCCTTCTAGCCCAGTAGCTCTCGTGGTGACCGGTGTTGGGGTAGGTGGCTGCAACTAGGCTCTCTGGTTCTGAGTAACCCTTTTGTTTGATCAGCTCCACGGCTTTTTGGTGAAAGGGCGGATAAAGCTCGTCAAGTTCGATGGTGCCGGTGTCAGTCCAAAGCCTGTGGCTAATTCCCTCGGGCAACATTGCGGTGAGCTTTTCAACCATCACTTCTGATCCGAATGGCCAGTGGGTTGAGAAGCAGATTGCGGTTCCGAAGACATCGGGACGCTTACTCATCGCATACATCGACATCAACCCACCCATTGAAGAGCCCATTATCGCGGTTCGAGATGAATCCAACTGCAGCTCAAACTTTTCGGCAACAAAGGGCAAGATCGCATCGGCTATCAGGGACACGTAGGCATCTCCAATCCCTGGGCCTCTGTCTGCTTCATACTCCGCAGGAACCATCTCCCAAATCTCAGGATGAGCATCAAGGATGCTCTGCGGGGCAAGTTCTCTCAGTCTGGTGAAATCGCTTAGCCCCCAAACCGCAATCACCACCGGAGCCTGGGCTCTGACCTCGTCTCGAATCGCTGGGAGGACCTCCCAGGTTTTGCCGGTGTATGCATCTTGTTCGTCAAAAACGTTTCTGCCATCGTGCAT
>CBFIEQ010000050.1:0-6448 GCA_965661645.1 uncultured Aquiluna sp. | reverse complement strand
GGCAATTCCGGGCGTGGGTCCAAAGACCGCGAAGCTGTTGCTGATTTCACTTGGTGGCAAGGTTGGAATAACCGCACAAGACTCCGTGAATCAAACTGTCCTGCAAGCTCTGACGCAACTAGGAACCGAAAGCTCCAGAGCTGTAAAGGTTTTAGAGCAGCTACCAAATGACCTAGCAGACTCTGAGCTCCTGAAGCTTGCCCTTAGTGAACTTGGCAAAGGAAAGCTAAATGGTTGAGCCGCTGTCCTTTGAGGACAGGGAGCTCGAGCAAGCGCTGCGCCCATCCTCGCTGACCGAGTTTGTTGGCCAATCCAAAGTTGTTGAGCAGCTAAAGCTCGTTATAGCAGCTGCAAAAATAGGCAATCGGACCCCGGATCACATACTGCTGGCCGGCCCACCGGGACTTGGAAAGACAACGCTTGCGATGATCGTCGCAACGGAATCAGACAGGACACTAAAACTCACCAGCGGTCCCGCGGTTCAATCAGCTGGGGATCTGGCTTCGATTCTGTCCGCCTTGGAGCCCGGGGATGTGCTCTTCATCGACGAAATCCACCGGATGTCACGCTCTGCTGAGGAAATGCTTTATCTCGCAATGGAGGATTTCCGTGTTGATGTCATGGTCGGAAAAGGACCTGGGGCTTCCTCAATCTCGTTGGAGATTTCACCGTTCACATTGGTTGGAGCGACCACCAGAAGTGGAATGCTGCCCACCCCGCTTAGAGACAGGTTTGGCTTCACCGCTTTCTTGGAGTATTACGAACCAACTGAACTCACTCAGGTGGTGACAAAGAGTGCACTCAAGCTAGGAATTGAAATTCCAGAGGATGCTGCCGAGCTACTAGCAACCCGCTCCCGCGGAACCCCAAGAATCGCCAATCGCTTACTTAGACGGGTTAGGGATTTTGCCAGCGTAAAAGATCACGCAGCTATCAATCCCGAGATCGTGAGGTTGGCGATGGAGCTATTCGAGGTTGATGAACTTGGTTTAGACCGTGTGGATAGAGCGCTAATGAATCTTCTTGCGACAAAATTCAGCGCGAAGCCGGTCGGGCTATCAACACTGGCCGTTGCAATAGGTGAAGAGCCGGACACCATCGAATCCGTGGTCGAGCCATATCTAATTCGAACTGGATTAATCCAGCGCACCCCTCGAGGGCGAGAAATCACCAGGGCTGGTTTATCCCACTTGGGCTTAGCCTGAGGCAATAAATCAGTTATCCGCCTATAATTTCGGGGGACCGAATCGGTGAGGAATAATTTTGGGTTTCGATATTGTGTTGCTCGGCGTGCTTGCCGTAATGATTCTTTTGTTGATTTCGCAGAACCGCAAGCGCAAGCGTGAAGCTGAGCAGCTGGTGAACTCCTTGGACTTGGGAGCCGATGTGTTACTGCACTCAGGAATCAAAGGAACAATCACCAAGCTCGTAAACGATTCGGACATCGAGATTGAGACCACACCGGGCGTCAAGCTAACGGTGGTTAAGCAAGCGGTAAGAAACATCGTTGCCGTCAAGGAGAATTAGTTTTGGCTGAAAACACAACGGCGTCTTCCGCCAAACGCAAAGTTTCCTGGCTCGCCGGAATTGCGGCATTTTTCTCGGCCCTCATGGTCTGGGGTGTAGTGACAGCTCAGCCTGGAGCCAGCTTCGCACCTGAGTTAGCGCTGGACCTTCAGGGTGGTACGCAGATCATCCTCACCCCAAGCATCGCAGATGGAGAGCAAGCCTCCCAGGAGCAACTAAATCAAGCTGTCACCATCATTCGTCAGCGAATCGATGGTTCTGGCGTTGGCGAGTCTCAGGTTTCCATTCAAGGTAACGAGAACATCGTGGTAGCCATTCCTGGAATCCCGAACCCAACCACGCTGCAGCTGATCAAGGCCAGCGCACTTTTGGAATTCCGCCCAGTTATTACTTTTGGTACTTCGACGCCACTTGCAGAAGATGCCGAGCTTTCTGACTACGACGCGCTCAGTAACGAGCCAAGCGTCGAACCTGTAAACGCTTCAGACCAAGCCTGGATCACTGAGCGCATCCAAAGACAGTTTGATGAGATTGATTGCTCAAGTGCATTTAGGTCTCCCGGTCAGGTCGATGATCCAGAGCTACCCTTGGTCACCTGTGACGAGTTTGGTTTTAGCAAGTACATTCTTGGCCCTGTCGAGGTTGAGGGTCTAAACATCTCAGATGCCTTCGCCGGCACGGTTACAACGCAAACAGGCGCTTCAACGAACACTTGGGCCGTAAACCTGGAGTTTGACCCAACCGGAACTAGCGCGTTTGGAAATGTGACTTCTAGGCTTTTTGGACTACCTTCACCCCAGAACCAGTTTGCGATCACACTTGATGGAATTGTCATCACCGCTCCTTCTACTAATGCGGTAATCACCAACGGCCAAGCCCAGATCACCGGAAGCTTCACGCAGGAAACTGCCACCATCCTCGCTGATCAGTTGAAGTACGGTGCGCTTCCAATCGGATTTGAAGTTCAGTCTCAGGAAAACATCTCAGCCACTTTGGGTGACGAGTCGTTGCGGTCCGGTCTGCTTGCAGGTTTGATCGGTCTAATCATCGTTGTGGCTTACATGACTTTCCAGTATCGAGGTCTAGCCACAATTGTTCTAGGTTCGCTAATCGTTGCTGCAATCCTTGTTTACCTGGCGATTGCATTCCTTTCGTGGAGACAGGGCTACAGGCTTTCGCTTGCTGGAGTCGCTGGCTTGATCGTAGCCATTGGTATTACGGCTGACTCATTCATTGTTTACTTTGAAAGAATTCGAGACGAACTACGAGACGGAAAGAGTCTTGAGGTCGCGGTAGAGGCTGGCTGGAAGAGAGCGCTTCGAACCATTTTGGTTTCAGATGCAGTTAGCTTCACCGCAGCCGTCGTTCTTTACCTCTTGACCTCAAGCTCGGTTCGAGGCTTTGCCTTCACTCTCGGACTCACAACTTTGATTGACCTCTTGGTCGTCACTATGTTTACCCACCCGATGGTCCAGCTGCTTGCCCGCAACAAGTTCTTCGCATCGGGTCACAAGTGGTCTGGTTTTGATCTAACTGCTCAGCGAGCCTCCTACAAGGGTCGTGGAGAGTTCAGAATCTCCAAGGCTGTTCCGGAGACGAAGGCTGCCAAGGCTTCAAAGGAAGCAACAAAACGCCAAACCATAGCCGAGCGAAAAGCCGCGCTAGCAACGAAGGGAGAGTCCGATGAGTAAGCTTCGCGAAATTGGAAACCAGCTTTACTCAGGGGAGCGCTCCTACGACTTTGTTGGTAAACGCAAACTCTGGTACACCATTGGTGTCATTGCAGTTATTCTCGCCATCGCGCTTCCAATAGCCAGAGGTGGATTCAACTTTGGAATAGAGTTCCGTGGCGGTTCTGAATTCCGCCTAACAAACTCCCAGTCGCTTCCACAGCAGCTTGCAACCGATGTAATTCAGGAGATTCGCCCTGGGGTTCAAGTCAACGTAACCGGTGTCGGCGCGAATGACCTGCGTATTCAGACCGAACAACTTGAGGACACGGAGTCAGAGGCTGCAAGGCTTGCTCTGGGTGAAGCGTTTTCAGTGCCTGCAGAAGAGGTTGCCTCTAGTTTCATAGGCCCAAACTGGGGAGCTGACGTCACAAGGCAGGCTCTAACAGGACTCGTGGTGTTTTTGGCGCTTGTGAGCCTATTGATGGCCTTCTACTTCAGGTCCTGGAAGATGTCAGTTGCTGCACTTCTGGCGCTAGCCCACGACCTAATTCTGACAGCTGGTGTATACGCAGCCGTTGGCTTTGAGGTGACTCCAGCCGCCGTCATTGGCTTCCTAACGATTCTTAGTTATTCGCTTTATGACACCGTGGTCGTGTTCGACAAGGTTAGAGAGAACACGCTGGAGATTGAGTACTCAGAAACCAGGACCTTTGGGGAAATGGTGAATCTCGCCGTCAATCAGACGCTGGTTCGGTCGGTCAACACCTCAGTCGTTGCGGTCCTGCCAGTGGCATCAATTCTGTTTATAGGTTCGCTAGTGCTTGGAGCAGGAACACTTCGAGACATTGCTCTTGCACTCTTTGTTGGAACAATCGTTGGAACTTACTCATCTATCTTCCTTGCCGCTCCTATTTATGCTCACCTTCGTGAGAATGAACCAAAACTAAAAGAGGCTCGCGAAAAGGTTTTGGCTTCTCGGGCGTAGAATTCTCTCTACGTCCAAGGAGTGAGTATGTCGGATTCACTAGCCACATCACTGCGCTCCAGATTGCCTAGAATCTTCACGAGGTCCTCGACTTCTTATGGGGTAGATCTCGCTGAACTAATCAAGGTTGTAAAGCTCAATCACCCTAAGTCTGACTACCAGGTCATTGATCGCGCCTATCGAACGGCTGAGAAGTATCACGAGGGTCAAAAACGAAAAAGCGGCGAGGACTACATTACCCACCCACTCGCAGTCGCAAGAATACTTGCCGACCTGGGGTCAGGCCCCGCAACAATCTCGGCAGCTCTGCTTCATGACACCGTTGAGGACACGGAGTACTCGCTTGAGATGCTGAAGAAGGACTTTGGAGACGAAGTAGCGCTCTTGGTGGACGGGGTGACCAAGCTAGACAAAGTCAAGTTTGGAGACAGCGCCCAAGCCGAGACCATGCGCAAGATGGTTGTTGCCATGAGCAAGGACGTCAGGGTCCTGGTAATCAAGCTGGCGGACAGGCTTCACAACGCTCGAACCTGGGGATTTGTCCCAATTGAGTCAGCGAAGAGAAAAGCCCAGGAAACCCTTGAAATTTACGGACCACTTGCTCACCGGCTCGGAATTTCAACCATCAAAACCGAGCTTGAAGACATCAGTTTTGCGGTTTTGTACCCAAAGGTCTACGAGGAGATCGTTTCACTGGTAACTCAGCGCAATCCACTTCGATCCGAATACACGGAGAACGTTATTGAAGCGATTTCCGCTGAACTTAGAACCAACAAGGTGAAGGCCAAACTTGACGGAAGGCCCAAGCAGTATTACAGCATCTACCAGAAGATGGTCCTGCGCGGCCGAGAGTTTGACGACATTTACGATCTGGTCGGCATCAGGGTAATTGTTTCCTCCGTAAAGGACTGTTACGGGGCGCTTGGCGCCATCCATGCGAAGTGGTCGCCGCTTCCAGGGCGCTTCAAGGATTACATCGCAATGCCTAAGTTCAATCTCTACCAATCACTTCATACAACCGTGATTGGCCCCGAAGGCCGAGCAGTCGAAATTCAGATACGCACCCAAGAGATGCACCAGCGTGCAGAGTACGGTGTTGCAGCTCACTGGAAATATAAAAACCAAGCCGGCAAGAGCGATGGGGATGTCGACTACGCGTGGCTCAAGCAGCTCAGTGATTGGCAGGAGGAGACCGCAGACCCGGGAGAGTTCCTAGACAACCTTCGCTTTGAAATCGGCGCCAAGGAGCTTTACGTCTTTACCCCCAAGGGCAAAGTAATTGGCCTAGCCGCAGGCTCAACTCCGGTCGATTTTGCCTACGCAGTTCACACCGAGGTTGGGCATAAGACCATCGGCGCAAAGGTAAATGGCAAGCTGGTGCCACTGGAGTCCAAGCTACAAGCCGGCGACGCTGTCGAGGTTCTGACATCAAAATCAGAAAGCGCCGGACCTTCAAAGGACTGGCTGAATTTCGTTGCTTCCCCTCGGGCCAGGGCGAAGATCAAGCAACATTTCACCCAAGAGCGCAAAGAGCTCGCCACAGAGGATGGGAAGGAGGCGTTGATCAAGGGTCTTCGACGACAAGGCCTACCCGTTCAGTCGTTGATCAATTCAGATTCCTTGGCGACCGTAGCTTCCGAGCAGAAACTGGCAGATGTGAGCAGTCTGTTCAGCGCCTTAGGGCAAGGTCAGATATCCGTAGCATCCGTCATTGAACGCATCAAGCAACTTCAGGGACTGAGCGAAGACCCCGTAACTGAGGAAATACCTATCCAGGTTCCTAAGTCTCTTCGAGGGCCAAAGCGAACCAGCCAAGGCGTCTTGGTAAAGGGTTCGGATGACGTGATGACGAAAATGGCAAGATGCTGCACTCCGGTTCCAGGAGACGAGATCATTGGCTTTATCACTAGGGGAGACGGTGTCTCCGTGCACCGTCAAGACTGCAGCAACGTCGGAGGGCTAAACCCAGATCGCGTTGTTGAAGTTGAGTGGTCCTCTGACTCAAAGGGTGTGTTCATGGTGCAGATACAGGTTGAGGCACTTGACCGCTCTGGGCTACTAAGTGATGTGACTCGTGTTTTGACTGAGAATCACGTGAACATCCTGAGCGCCTCGGTTTCAACCGGCCGCGACAGAGTGGCACTAAGCAAGTTTGTCTTCGAAATGGCCGACCCAACACACCTGGATCACGTTCTCAACCAGGTCAGAAGGATAGAAGCGGTATACGACGTCTACCGAATCAAGGGTTCTTAGTTCACTGCTT
>CBFIEQ010000049.1:0-6511 GCA_965661645.1 uncultured Aquiluna sp. | reverse complement strand
GCCTGATCGGTAGTTCGAGCACTGATTTTGAGAAACTCATAATGGCAACCCTGAATTCAGCAGGCATCGCAGCTAGTGCCGCGGTGCTGGTCTCAGTGTTCGCCTTGGCAGTGGCTATTTGGACGGTTCGTCACCGTTCAAAGTTTGCGGCAACAATCGAAGGGCTGCTTTGGTCTAACCATGCGCTCCCCGCGATCGTGGTTGGCTTGGCGCTGGTCTTCTTCGGGGCAAATATCACCCCGTGGTTGTACCAAAGCATTTGGCTCTTATTGGTTGCCTACCTGATTTTGTTTTTGCCAAATGGACTGGCGGCAATGGCAACACCGCTTTCTCAGGTGCCGAGGTCTGTCGTTGAGGTTTCACAGTCAATGGGAGATAGCTATCGCAAGACTCTCACCAGGGTGGTGTTGCCGATCGCGAGCCCCGGTTTGATTGCAGCTTCGGCACTGGTGATGCTTACTGTTTTAAAAGAGCTGCCAGCAACGCTTTTGCTTAGACCAAGTGGCACCGAGACTTTGGCAACCAGATTGTGGTCGGCAACCGAGGAGCTTGCCTATGCACAGGCCGCCCCCTACGCTCTGGTTCTGGTTATCATTGCCGGATTGCCCGCGCTGCTACTGAACGCGAGTGTTCGCAAGACCTATTCGGAGGTGAATCAAAAGTGACCCTTTTGTCGCTTAGCAACATCACCAAGGGTTTTGGCGAAGGTGAGGTGCTTTCGGGTATCTCGATCGATGTCCAGCAAGACGAGCTTCTGGCAGTCTTAGGCTCCTCTGGAGCTGGCAAGTCGACGCTGTTGCGACTGATTGCTGGGTTTGAAAAACCCGACAGCGGAGAAATTGTTTTTGATCAACGGGTTGTTGCCGGGTCAGAGTTTGTGCCACCGGAGAGGCGTCACATCGGCATCGTGCCGCAGGATGGAGCACTCTTCCCGCACCTAAACGTCTTTGACAACATCGGGTTTGGTCTCAAGGGTGATCCAAATAGAGACGCCAGGGTCAAAAAGCTTTTGGAGTTAATCGAGCTCACCGGTTATGAAAACCGCAAACCTCAAGAGCTCTCAGGCGGGCAAATGCAACGCGTCGCACTCGCCAGGGCCTTGGCCCCAAAGCCCAAGCTGGTGTTGCTCGATGAGCCATTTAGCGCGCTAGATGCAGAGCTTCGAGAGCGGCTGAGATTAGATGTTCGCAGGATCATTAGGGCCGAGGGTGTGAGCGCGATTTTGGTGACTCACGACCAAGAGGAGGCGCTCTCGCTTGCCGACCGGGTTGCGGTGTTGCGAGAGGGGCGAATCATCCAGGTTGGCACTCCAACCGAAATCTACAATGCACCTGCCGACATTGGCATCGCAACGTTTTTGGGCGATGCGGTGTTGATCGATGGCAGAGTCGAAGATGGCAAGTTGGTCACCGATCTTGGCAAGCTGACTCCTTTGAATCAGGTTCAAGATGGCCAGACAGGTGTCGTGGCAATCCGGAGCGAGAACTTCTACCTGCAACCAAACCCAGCTGGAGATTCTGAGGTGATTGGCAGGGTGTTCTTTGGCCACGATGCTGTGGTTGAGGTGCAGACCCCGACCTTGCGAATCAAGGCCAGATCAAATGGCCCATTTGCACCCGAGGTTGGCATGAAGGTGACTCTTTGGGTTCGTGGAGCTGTGAATTTCTACCCCGGTAAGTAACCTGACATTTACCCTAGTAACACCGTTTAGACATGGCTAGTTCGTAGTTTTCAAGGGTGGTAATGCGCGTAGCGATTGTGACTGAGTCCTTTTTGCCCCAGGTAAACGGGGTCACCAATTCTGTCTTGCGGGTCATGGAGACCCTGAAGCAAAACGAGTTTGAGGCAATCGTGATTGCCCCAACCTCGGTGAGTGAAAAACACCTCGGTTTCAATGTCTACACCGCATCTTCGATTTCACTGCTGCAGTTCCCGGTTGCGATGCCAGGCATTGGCATCTTTCGCACCCTAGATGATTTCAATCCCGATGTGATTCACGTTGCAGCTCCGTTTTTGCTTGGTGCTCAAGCAATTAGCTGGGGGCAAAAAAACAATGTTCCCACCGTTGCCATCTATCAAACCGATGTTGCCGGCTACCTGGAGCGCTACAGCCTCTCCTTCGCTAGGCCAGCGATGGAAAAGGTCCTGTTCTCGATTCACCAGAATGCGACCCTGAATCTTGCTCCCACGCAGATCGCTGCCGACTATCTAGAGTCCCTAGGGCTTGGGGATGTCCGGGTCTGGGGCAGAGGGGTCGATCTAGACCTATTCAATCCAGGAAGAGCTATCGAACCTCAGTCTTTGGATTTCAGGAAAAGGTATGCACCCGGTGGCGAAAAGCTAGTTGGTTTTGTTGGAAGGCTTGCCGCCGAGAAGCAGGTTGGCAGGATGGCAGAGCTGTTTGGTCTTCAGGGCGTCAGGTTCGTAGTTATTGGCGATGGGCCAGAACGAGGAAGGTTAGAGGCGAGTTTTGCAGGTAAGCCGGTTAGCTTCACAGGTGCGCTAACCGGGCTGGATTTAGCCAGGGCCTACGCCGCGCTTGATGTCTTTGTTCATTTTGGCACCGAGGAAACCTTTGGTCAGACGATTCAAGAGGCCCAGGCATCTGGCGTTCCGGTGATAGCGCCCAATGTTGGCGGTCCCTCGCAGCTCATAGAAAGCGGCAAGAACGGGGTTTTAGTGGATCCAAAACAACCCAATGCCTACAGATTTGCACTGAGTGAGTTGCTTTCGAGCCAAGAGAGATTGAGAGCAACCTCAAAGCTAGCTGTGGAAAGTGTGCAGGGCCGTTCTTGGAGTTCTAACAACGCTAAGCTCCTTGGGTATTACCAAGAGGCAAGTGAGCGTTTGAGGGCCTCAAGAGCGGAGCAAATTGAACTGGCTTGACGCCCAAGAAATCCTTAGCGCCTTTGGAGACTGGGCTGCAATCGCGGTCACCGTCATCATTTTTTTGGAAACAGCCTTTATTTTCACGTCCTTTTTGCCGGGCGACTCACTCCTGTTTCTGACCGGTCTCACGCTCTCTAACTCCGAGTCCTGGCTGCCTGACTGGCTAGGGTTTTTATTGATTTGGTCGGCCGCGTTTTTGGGCACCCAGGTCGGTTACTGGGTTGGCTACAAAATCGGACCACCACTATTTGAGAAAAACCGCAACTTCATCATGAACGAGCGAGTGGTTGCTAAGACCCATCAGTTCTTTGATAAATACGGCGCTCGCGCCGTTATTCTGGCGCGCTTCGTGCCAATTCTGCGGGCCTTGGTTCCGATGCTTGCTGGTATCTCAAAGATGGATTTCAAGCGCTTCACCAAGCTAAACCTGATTGGAGCCACGGTCTGGATCGTTGTCTTCATGGTTCCCGGTTACTGGCTTGGAACGATCCCCATGATCAAAGAGAATCTCGAGATCACTGTTTTGTTGATCATCATCGGAACCTCGCTGTTGTTGCCAATCGAGATCTTGCGTGATCGAATCGCGAATCGGATGAAGCAAAAGCGCGAGCTAAACGCTGAGTAGTTCCCAGTTCGGGTCATCAAGTTTGGGTTTGTAGGCCTGAAGCACCAGGTGTTTAGGGTCCAGGCCATCGCCTGAGGTCACACCTTTTAGCTTGCGGTGGAAAAATGGAATCACATCCCGCTTCACCCAGGCTGCGGTTTCAACAACCGAACGTGTTATTGGAGCCAGGTCCTTTGCGCCAAGTTCGGGATAGCGGTAATTGAGTTCAAGGAGTGATGCAGCCCGGTTGGCGACTGCGATGTGGCCGTGACCTGAGAAGTGGACCATGTCCTCTGCCCAAAAAACCAGTTCTCTAAAATCCTGAATTCCGTAGATATCCAAAACCGGTATCTCAAACTCATTTGCGACATCGGCAATCATTTCTGAGAACCGCTCCGCTCGATAGCGCAAGGGTTTGAACACCCTCAGATGAAGCGGGTTGATGGTGTTGGCAACCACGACATCGCAGCCTCCGGCTAAGAGCTCTAAGAGCCCCTGACGGAATCTCGCTCTGTAGTCAGGGAGTTTTTCTGCCTTCGCCAAAAGATCGTTGGAACCGGCCATCACAGTCACCAGATCTGGTTGCAGGTTCAGCGCTCTCGCCGCCTGGCTAGACATGATGGTTTCTAGCTTCGAGCCCCTCAGGGCAAGGTTGGCATATTTGAATTCGTAGCCGGAATCCTCTGCCTCTTTGGCCATGATGCAGGCGAGCCTGTCGGTCCAACCGTTGTGGTGGCGATCCTGGCTGAAGGTGAAGTCTCCCAGGCCCTCGGATAGTGAATCCCCGATTGCCACATAGCTGCGATAAGGCTTTCCAATCACGGCTACAGCTCACTTGGAGTTGGTGAATTTCTGCCCAACCAGAGCTTTCGTGTTGTCGGCACCTTGGTGAACCGGGGGTGGGTTGTGAAGGGGGTAGCAGGCTCTTGGCTTTTACAATTGGCGAATGCGTCTTGGACTAAAGCTTTCAGCACTTGCAATTTCAGCTTCACTAATTCTTTCGGGCTGTAGCACGGAGCCCGAAGAGATTGTGCCAACTGCAACTCCAACCCAAACCCAGAGTGCAACCCCAGAGCCTGAGCCAGAGCCGGTGTATGAAATCGCTCCGCTCACCGGTGTCTCTTATCTTGAGGGTGAGAATGCTTTCCTTGGACTCCCGGCGGTTTCGGCCAAGATCGATAACACCGCAGCCGGGAGGCCGCAGCTGGCGCTAAATGATGCAGACATTGTTTATGTCACCAGGGTTGAGGTTGGCCTTAGCCGATTGCTCCCTGTTTGGCACTCCAGAATGCCCCAGACTATTGGCCCGGTTCGATCGGTGAGGCCGGTTGATGCCGCGATCATTCACCCCTACGGGGGAGTCTTTGTCTATTCCGGTGGTCAGGCACCCTTCAAGAGCGCCGTTCGAAGCACGGGTCTTGTGATGTCCGATGAGGATACCGAGATGGATAACGACACTTATTTCCGGGAGTCAACCAGGGTTGCCCCTTGGAATTTGATGTTCAGCGCTCAAAAGCTCCAGACGCTTTACGCTCCGGAGCAAGGCGCACCGGCTGCATCTTTTGAATTCGCTGGCATCCCAACCGCGGTTGAAAAGGGAATCCCAGTTACCTACCTGCAGGTGAAATACCCTGAGCTCAGATCCGAGTGGGAGATAGGCAAGTCGAAGTTCCCCTGGGCGCTGACCGAAGAGTCAGCCTGGCTTCGAACTCAAGATCAGCGTGAGCACCTGCAGCAGGGTGGCGAGCGAGTAGTTGCCAAGAACGTTGTGGTTTTAGAGGTGGTGCACGACCTGAGCTTTGTGGATCCAAAATACGGAGCGATTCCAAAGGCAAAGCTTGAGAACAACCAGGGCATCGCCCACATCTTCTCCGATGGCCACTACATCCAGGGAGCCTGGTCCAAGGGCGAGAGTGCCGAACCTATTTTGTTGAATGATGAAAGCGGCGAGCCAATCACGCTGGCGATTGGCAACACCTGGGTAGAGATGATGGATATTCCGCGCTCCACCCTCACCATCGAAGAGCCTGAGACAGCGAGCGAGTAGCTAGCTTGCGCGGGGTAAAAAAAGGCGACCTACCCAAAAAAGACTGTCAGCGCTGTGGCAGAGAAATGGTTTGGCGCAAGGCCTGGGCAAAAAACTGGGACGAGGTGCGCTACTGCTCCGAGAAGTGCAAGAGAACTAAAGCTCTTTAGAGAAATCCTTTAGCCAAGAGCGCAGCTCTGAGCCAATGTCCTCCCTATCAACCGCAATCTTCAGGGTTGCCCTAATGAAATCCAACTTATCTCCGGTGTCATAGCGTCGACCATCGAAGATAACTCCAACGACTGAGCCCTCTTTTTGGGCCGCGGTTCGCAGGGCGTCGGTTAGTTGAATCTCGTCTCCCACCCCTGGCTGGGTGGTTTCGAGAATCTCAAAGATCTCAGGCAAGAGCACATACCTTCCAATTACGGCGTAATTGGAAGGGGCATTCTCCTTGGGCTTCTCAACCAGGTTGCTGATCACTGCAACATCGCCATCGATAGATTCGATCTGGGCAACGCCGTAGAGGTGGGTTTGGTTTTCGGGTACCTGCATGAGTGCGACAACGTGCTTGCCGGTTTGCTCGTGAACTTCGAGCATGCGTGTGAGCAGTGGGTCTCTGGGGTCAATGACATCATCACCTAGCAGCACGGCGAAGCTGTTGTTGCCAACGTGGCTCTTTGCCCGAAGGACAGCGTGACCCAAGCCTCTTGGGTCACCCTGTCGGGTGTAGTGGATGTCGGCAAGTTGGGAGGACTCTTGAACCGCGAACAGCTTTTTCTGATCGCCCTTGGTACTGAGTACCTGCTCTAATTCGGCGACTCGGTCAAAGTGGTTCTCAAGGGCGTTTTTGTTGCGACCGGTGATCATCAGCAAATCTGAAAGACCCGCGGAGACGGCCTCTTCAACCACGTATTGGATAACGGGCTTATCGACAATTGGCAGCATCTCTTTAGGCATTGCCTTGGTTGCAGGCAGGAACCTGGTTCCGAGCC
>CBFIEQ010000048.1:0-6588 GCA_965661645.1 uncultured Aquiluna sp. | reverse complement strand
CGAGGAGGGCCTAGTTGCAATTGCCTGCGGAGCTTTCCACATCAGAACCGGTGGCAAAGTTTACTTCAACACCACACCACTGGGGAGGGTTGTCACAGGAACTCTTCTGGTTCGCGCAATGCGAGAAGACGGAGTTGAGATCTGGGGCGATGGCAGTACCTACAAGGGCAACGACATCGAGCGCTTTTATCGTTATGGCCTATTGGCAAACCCAAACCTAAAGATCTACAAGCCATGGCTGGACAGCGACTTTGTGAAAGAGCTAGGTGGTCGTGATGAGATGAGCCAGTGGCTCACAGAGCGAGGCCTCCCCTACCGGGCCAGCCAAGAAAAGGCATATTCGACCGATGCCAACATGCTCGGTGCCACACACGAGGCAAAGAGCCTGGAATTTCTAAACACCTCCTACGAGATCGTCAACCCCATCATGGGCGTCAGATTCTGGGACGAGAGTGTCAAGATTGAGGCCGAAGAAATCACCATTGAATTTGCCCAGGGTCGCCCCACAAAAATCAACGGCGAGTCCCTCGATGCAGTTGGCATCGTTCAGAAGGCAAATGAGATTGGCGGTCGCCACGGTCTTGGCATGAGCGATCAGATTGAGAACCGAATCATTGAGGCTAAGAGCCGTGGTATCTACGAGGCTCCGGGAATGGCGCTGTTGCACATCGCCTACGAAAGACTCTTGAGCGCAATCCACAACGAGGACACCATCACCGCGTATCACAACGAAGGTCGAAGAATGGGAAGGCTGCTATATGAGGGCCGCTGGCTAGATCCACAAACCCTGATGCTGCGAGAGTCTTTGATGCGTTGGGTTGCAGGTGCTGTGACCGGCAGTGTGACTTTGAAGCTTCGCCGAGGTGATGACTACACGATCTTGGACACCCAGGGTGACAACTTCAGTTACCACCCTGAGAAGCTTTCAATGGAGCGCAATGAGGATGAGGCCTTTGGTCCTGATGATCGCATTGGCCAGCTCACCATGCGCAACCTAGATATCCAAGACACTAGGCAGAAGCTTGATATGTATCGCAAGCAAGGCCAGCTTGATGGTGGGCAGTTCGAGCTCACCTGATTTCCTTGGGCACTTGCCTGTAACCAGTTGAATTAGTGGCAGACTTCTAGGGTGACGAAGACGCGCAAAGAACACGACCTTATTGGCGACATACAGGTCCCCAAAGACGCTCTCTGGGGCGTCCACACCGCAAGAGCCGTAGAGAACTTTCCAATCACCGGTGTTGCAATCGGCCACTACAGAAACCTCATCAAGGCTCTTGGCTTAGTTAAAGCAGCAGCGGCCAGGGCAAATGGGGTTGCTGGAGTAATCAGCAATGAAAAGGCCGACTTGATACACAGAGCGGCCATGGATGTTGCGAATGGGCTTTTAGACGACCAGTTCGTAGTGGACGCGATTCAAGGTGGTGCCGGAACCAGCACCAACATGAATGCAAACGAAGTGATTGCCAACAGGGCACTCGAGATTTTGGGCAAGGAGCTCGGTGACTATGACGCGATCCATCCGATCAATGACGTAAACGCATCACAGTCCACCAATGATGTTTATCCGACAGCCCTGAAGATCGCACTGATCTTCGAGCTCCAGGAACTTATCAATTCCCTCATCACACTCGAAGGTGCCTATCGCACCAAGGCAAGAGAGTTTGCCGATGTCATAAAGATGGGCCGAACCCAGCTTCAGGATGCGGTTCCCATGACCTTGGGGCAAACTTTTGAGGCCTATGCCATCACAACTCGGGACGATGTCGACAGGCTTCATCAAGTGATTGAGTTGATGACCGAGATAAACCTTGGCGGAACCGCCATTGGAACCCGAATCAACGCCAGTGCAACCTATGTGACCGAGGTATGCAAGGAGCTTAGTGAGCTAGCCGGTGTCAATCTCATGACGGCTGAAAACCTTGTTGAGGCGACTCAAGACACCGGCGTATTCGTTCGCTGCTCTAATGCCCTAAGAGTGGTTGCAGTGAAGCAATCCAAGATATCCAATGACCTGAGGCTCTTGTCCTCTGGTCCTAGAGCCGGCTTCAATGAGATCAACCTGCCCGCCAAACAGGCGGGGTCATCAATCATGCCTGGCAAAGTAAACCCGGTCATTCCTGAGGTAATGAACCAAATCGCCTTCACGGTGATTGGGAACGACCTGACGGTCGCCCTAGCGGCCGAAGCTGGCCAGCTCGAACTAAACGCCTTTGAACCGGTGATTGCAAGGTCATTGATGATGTCGATTGGATATCTCAAGCGCGGGTGTGCAACTCTGACCGACAACTGCATCCTAGGAATTACGGCAAACCGTGAGCTCTTGAGACAAACGGTTGAGAACTCAATAGGTCTCGTAACCGCCCTCTCCCCCAAGATTGGCTATGAGAAATCCACAGAGGTTGCCAAGGTCGCGCAGGCCAAGAACGCATCCGTGAAGGACACGGTTATCGAGTTGGGCTATATGACCCTCGAAGAATTTGATGCTGTGTTGGGTGATCTTGAAGCACTCACCGGTCCTGACACGATTCCACTTGAAGAGATTTAGGATCAGCCATTGAGCACCCACATCGCAGCCAAACCAGGCGACATCGCAGAGACCATTTTGCTTCCCGGAGACCCCTTGAGGGCAAAGTGGATTGCCGAGACCTATCTGGAAGATGCAGTTCTTTACTCCTCCGTGAGAAACATGTTTGGTTTCACCGGTTACCACGAAGGCAAAAAGATATCGGTTCAGGGCACCGGCATGGGTGCTCCGTCAATCGGAATCTATGCTCATGAGCTATTTGAGGAATATGGCGTCCAGAAAGCCATTCGAGTTGGAACCTCTGGAGGTCTCGCCCCAACCAAACTCCGTGACGTTGTGATTGCAATGACAGCTTCCACTGACTCAAACATCAACCGAAGAGACACCAACGGTTTGGATTTTGCACCGTCTGCTAGCTTCGAGCTCCTTGAGAAAGCTGTCGCAAAAGCAAGAGAGATGGGTATTGACTTTCACGTTGGTGGCATCGCATCTGGCGATCTTTTCTATGACAACACCGACTCTCTTGAACACTGGAAAAGACTCGGCGTACTCGCCCTTGAGATGGAAACCAACCAGCTCTACACACTTGCAGCAAGGTTTAGAAGGCAAGCACTGAGCATCTTGACCGTCTCAGACATGATGGATGGCTTCGACCACACCTCATCCGAGGAACGCGAGACCGGCTTTAGATCGATGGTGGAGCTAGCCTTGGCCGCAGCTACCTAAAAGAAGGTTTCGGGGGAAATGGTTAAGTTTCTAAGGTCTCAGTAGATAGCAGTGTTGGCGACCTTATTGGCGGTCGGTTCACTTGGATTCACCTTCGCTAACTCTGCACAGACGATCACAACGGTAGAGGCAGTGAGATTTCTTTGTGAAGATGGTGCACCTGGTAGTGACGATCAAGATGGGCTCGATGGTACTGACGGGGAGGACGGAGCTCAAGGCCCGGTCGGCTTGACGGGTCCCCAGGGGCCAGCTGGGGCTGACGGTATTACCCAGCTAGCTGATTACGGGTCTTTCTACTCAGACCCCACCATATCCCAACTGCCAGCAGCAGAACCCCAGCCAATGTTGGCTCCATTTAGCGCCGGAGCTAGGGGCGTGAGCGTGCATTCCGCCGGTTCAATAAGCGTGACTAGTGCGGGAATGTATAACATCCAGTTCTCAGCTCAGTTTCAGAAGGACAAGACAAAACCAACAGACCGAATAGACATTTGGCTCCAGAAAAAGGCTACTGGAGACTCAACTTTTGCCAACGTGCCTGTTACTAACACCGAGATAGACATGGTTGAGAAAAATGCTCGCCTGGTTGCCGGCTGGAATTTCATGATCCCAATTCAAGTCGGAGACGAGGTCAGGATCATGTGGTATTCAGATCTAAAACACACATCGCTTGTTGGATCAGATGCGAAAGTGGACCCAGCTCGACCCGCCGTCCCTCCCGTTATTTTGACTGTTCAGCAAATCGGCTTATGTCCGTGTGATTAGTAAATAGATAGCTATCTATGTATGCTTTACTCCATGAGCGAATGGAATTACACAAAGTGCGCAAAACCCTTTGATACCGAACAGGCCGCCAGGCAATTCATGGCAGAAAAGGATTTTGCCGGCCATATCTTGAAACGAAATAGTGGTTACGCAGCAGTCTGCCCAACCTATCCAGAAGGCTATTATCCAGATGCAGAATTGATTGCCTCCTTCGAAAACTCAAAGGGAGAGCTGGCTGCTTGGCGATCAGATCTAACTCTTTCACCAAAAAGCGAGTGTTGCTAATTAGCTATTGGAGTCAGTCGCTTCGCGAGCAAGCTCATCAGGGCTAGTTGATTCAACAGGCTTTTCACCTGTCATGTAGCTGGCACGAGCAAGGATGAAACTTCCGATTGCGCTAGTAATTAGCTGCGCCAAGATGGCGATGATGCCCTTGATCAGGTTCAGCGTGCTGAAATCAAGCACCACCACGCCAACAATCATTAGTGCCACACCCAAGCCCGCAGCGGTTCCAACAGCGCTGGTTCTTGTGTAAACATCAGGCAATTTCAAAAGGCCAATTGCGGCGCTGGCCATGATCGCAGCTCCGAAAATCAACAGTGCGCTGCCGGAAATAGTCAAAATCAGTTCGGCATTCATCGCTTACCTCCCTGCATCAGACGAGCAAGTGAGAGTACTGATAAAAAGCCCAGCAGTGCGGCGATCAAAATGATGTCCATAACCGAGCTAATTTCGAATTCAAGTCCGAAAACCGCAACGGCTCCAATAAAGGCAAAGAAAATCAAATCTCCGGCCGCGGCTGAATTACCCGGAGTTGGCCCTCTAAAGACCCGAACAACTGATAGGACAGCCGTAATAGCCAGCAAGGCTGAGACAATGGCGACTACGAAATTTGGCAGCATCAGTTGAACTCCCCTGCTTGGCTGAGCTGAGGCGTCGCTCGCACTCCCCTGAGCAGTCGATCGTGCGTGTTTCTGAGCGAAGCACGGAAACCCTCGGCGTCTTGGTTGACGAACATGCCGTGCACAAACAGCGTCTTTGCCTCACGATCCACTGCAATAACCAAAGTGTCAGGTGTGATTGTGATCAGTAGCACCAAGATTGTGACCTCAGTGTCAGATAGGTCATCAATCGCCATCCTCACGATGCCAGGCGTCGCCTGGCGTCCTGGCGTCACAATCAATCGCACTACTTGCAGCGATGTCAAAACGAACTGACCCAGGAACCAGCTGAGAAATGCAAAGAGCCGAAGCGGCAAGCTCCAGGGTGTGAGCCAGAATGAACCGGTCATCGTCCAAGCACCGCCTTCACGTAATCGCTGGTGTCAACAAGACCCGCACTTGCCTGCTCGGCAAGAGACACCAGGAGCTCTCCACCAAAACCAAGGGCTACCGACACTGCACCAAGAATCAAGGCTGGGGTGATCAAAGAAATACTCACTCGAGTTCCTCGGTGATCGTGCGGATCGCCATCGACACCGAGTATGCCTCGAGGGGGATCGATTCGATCAACAGCCCGAGCAGCCTCCTCGGCGATCCGGCTCTGATCAACGATCTCATTGTCGTACAAACCCTCGCGAGTCCTGATTCGCTCCTGAGCGGCAAGCAATTCCACGTCGGTGTGACGCTTTCCATTGAACATGCTTGCCCAGATCTTCATCATGGCAACCAGGACAATCAGGCTCACCAAAACCAACAGTCCAGCTACCAGAACCTGACCGGCATCGGTAGCGGCCAGAACGAGTGCATATTTGGCGACAAATCCCGAGAACGGTGGCAATCCAACCAGCGAAAGCGCACCAATCACAAAAGCCGCGGTGACCAGGTGTTCTCGGGTTCTCAAGCCCGCGACCCTGTCTAGTTGACCGGAACCATAGGTGTGTTCGATTGCGCTGGCAACTAGTAGCAATGCACCCATAACCACCATGTGGTGGGTCATGTAGGCAATTCCAGCAGTCAGTCCTTGAGGGGTGAAGAGCGCAACACCAACGATAATGAACCCCACACCGCTAACCATTTGGAAAATCAGCAACGAGCGCATGTTGTTTTCACCCAGTGCAGCGAACGCTCCCACCACCAACGTGATGGACGCAATGATCAAGATCGCACTCATCCACGCGCTATCTCCCTCAAAAATCACTGCGCTGATTCGGTACACCACGTACACCGCGACCTTGGTGTGCAGCCCAGAGAAGAGCGCCGCAACCGCGGGAGAAGCAGCTGCGTATGACCTGCTGAGCCAGCCGTGAACGGGAAAGAGTGCCGCCTTGATGGCGATTGCGGCTAGACACAGGCCTGTGGCAATCGCAGTTGCAGGATCTGAACCAGTTCCTGCAAGTTCGGCAAGGTTCACCGTGCCCTGCACTGCATACAACAAGCCAACTCCTGCCAAGAACAAAGTTGAGGCGAGCAGGTTCACAACTACATAGAGCCTTGAACCAGCCATGTCACCTCGGCGGCTCAGGAAAATCAAGAGGCCGTAGGACGGCAAGAGCATTACCTCAATGAAAACAAAGAGGTTGAACAAATCAGCGGTTAGCAGAGCACCAGAGACGCCACCCATCAGAACCAGCA
>CBFIEQ010000047.1:0-6725 GCA_965661645.1 uncultured Aquiluna sp. | reverse complement strand
GGCCGCGACAGAGTGGCACTAAGCAAGTTTGTCTTCGAAATGGCCGACCCAACACACCTGGATCACCTTCTCAACCAGGTCAGAAGGATAGAAGCGGTATACGACGTCTACCGAATCAAGGGTTCTTAGTTCACTGCTTGCTGAGCAGCTACCAGCCAGGACTTTCTGGCGTCAATCTGGGCCTGTATGTCCTTCTTCTTGGCTGCTGGTGCTTGAGCTAGCTCTACTTCAAGGTCTGAAATCGCGCTCTCGAGCTGCTCGACCAGAGAGTTTGACCTAGCCTTAGCGGCAGGGTCTGATCGTCGCCACTGATCGGCTTCTGCATCGGAAATCTTCTTTTCAACCTTGCGCATGCGATCTTCGAGCTTGCGGACCTCTTCTTTTGGAACGTGTCCGACCTTTACCCACTCTGACTGCAGTTTGCTGATCTCAGACTTGGCCTTTGCTAGGTCAGTGACATCTATGGCTTCAACCTGCTTCAGAATTTCCAGCTTGAGCTTGAGATTTTCCGCTTGGGCCTCGCGGAGCTCTGCGTCCTGCTCTTTCTTGGCAGCGAAAATAGCGTCTCCTGCAGCACGGAATCTTGCCCAAAGCTCGTCTTCGACCTTTCCGGCCTTGCCACTGGTCTTCCATTGATCCTGAAGCCTGCGGTATTCAGCGGCAGCGTCGGAGCCCTTTGAGATCAGCGCCTCTGCCTGCTCTGCGAGAGCGGTCTTGGCCTTCTTAGCCTCTTTAAATTTGCTATCCAGCTCTGAGAAATAGGCGCGTCGGCCCGATTCAAATTTTGCTCTTGCGGTTGAGAAACGTTTCCAAATGGGATCCGTTTGAGACTTGGGGACCTTCGGACCCTCTTTTTGTAGCTTTTGCCAGTTCTCAAAAAGATCGGTCATCTCCTTGGCTGATTTCTTCCAGTTGATTGCTCCTGGGTTTGCGATCAAAGCCTCGGCCTTGGCCGCAATCTCCTCTTTGAGGACTAGTGCTTTGGCGACCGCTTCAGCGCGCTCAGCAGCTACTGCTTCGAATGTTTTGTCAATCGCCTCCGAGAGCTTAGCGACGCGCTCTCGAAGCAGCTGAATGTTTCCTACGACATTTGGTTCCGTTAGCTCTTTGGTAAGAGTTTCGTGAGCGGCCTTAAGGCTTTTGGCGTCGGTGACACCAGAGGCGACGCGTTGTTCCAAGATGCGTACCTGAGCTTCAATGTCCTCAAACTTCTTTGCAAAGTAGGCGAGCGCCTCCTCGGGTGAGACGTTTGGGTACTGACCAACTTGCCGCTCAGTGCCGTTATCGGTGACAAAAACGTTGTTTTGCTCGTCTACGCGGCCAAAGTCATTGGTTTGCAAAGGAAGCTCCTATTGATTGAGGTTTTACTCTACCGAAATCGCGCTCATTACAACCGCCTCAGCGGGTGGTCCATCTGAACCACCAGTTTCGGTTCCTATTTCGGCTATGGCCTTTACTGCATCCAGTCCTGAGGTGACTTTGCCAAAAACGGTATAGCCGCCTACAGAATCAGAGGGGATCGTCGAATCTTGATAGACGATGAAGAACTGAGATCCCATTGAGTAGTCATCGCCACCAACTCGTGCCATGGCAATAACGCCTTCTTCGTAAAGATCCGCCTCTGGAGCGTTTTCGATTGGACCCCAGTTATACCCAGGCCCTCCAGTGCCGTTCCCATCGGGATCACCGCACTGCAAGACGTAAATACCCTCGGTTACCAACCGGTGACAGTTGAGTCCCTCGAAATAGCCATCATTTGTAAGTGAAACGAAGTTAGCAACAGCTTGAGGTGCCACATCTCCATACAGTTCAAACTCCAACGGCTCTTCATTGAGAGACATCGCTCCAAGCCACAAACGATCCTCGCTGATCGACGTGTCTGGGACATTCGCCTCATTAGTCCGTTCTGGCGAAGCCTCAGTTGGCTCTTCGGTCTGGGTTACTTCTGGTACCTGAGTAACTTCCTCCTCAGTCGCTCCGGGACCAAAGCCAAAATAAACAAGCTGGGATGTCAACGCCAAGGCTAGGGCTCCGGCCGCAGCAAGCGGGAACAATCGATTGTCCTTTTTAGCTGCCTCGGCACGCTTTTCTTTTAGCTGTTGCTTGGCCAGGTAGTTATCTAGTTTCGTATCGTTTTTCATTTCCCACCGTCTTTTGCAAATGGTAATTCTAGGGCTTGCCTAGAATTCGCATGTGGCGCAAGAACCGTTAGCTTCGAGAATGCGACCCAAGAACTTATCCGAGGTGCTTGGGCAGACACGAGCGCTTAAACCCGGAGGCCCGCTATTTCGCCTTATCAGCAGTGAAAAAGGTGGCTACAGCTCTGTGCTTCTGTGGGGTCCGCCGGGATCGGGTAAGACAAGTTTGGCAAGGCTGATTGGAGAGCGCCAAGATGCGCACTTTGAGGAACTCTCGGCTATCAGTGCAAGTGTCGCGCAGGTCAGAGATGTCATCTCCGAAGCCCAAAAGAGGCGAGATGTTTTTGACAAATCAACCGTTTTATTTCTTGACGAAATACATAGATTCTCAAAGGCCCAACAGGACTCACTCCTCGGAGCGGTTGAGTCCGGGGTTTTGACTCTTGTGGCGGCAACAACCGAAAATCCGGCCTTTAGTGTCATAAAACCGCTGATTTCTAGATCGTTGGTTATCGCCCTTGAGCCACTAACCGTTGCTGAAGTGCGCGAAGTTTTGGAAAGAGCGCTGGCTAAAGACGTTGAGCTATCAAGCGCGAAAGCATCTAGCGAAGCGCTTGAATACATCGCCGAAATCTCTTCTGGAGACGCAAGAAGAGCCCTGACCCTTCTCGAAGCTGCCTTCCTGTCGGACAAATCCGTGACTCTTGAAGTTGCGAAGACAGCCTCTGAGAACGTTATTGCCTATGACGCCAAAGGGGATGTTCACTACGACACCATCAGCGCATTCATCAAATCCGTTCGAGGATCCGATGCCGATGCAGCTATTCACTATTTGGCAAGAATGATTGCCGGGGGCGAGGATCCGAGGTTCATCGCCCGAAGGCTAATGATTTTGGCCTCTGAGGATATTGGGCTGGCCGATCCGCAGGCGCTGGTTATTGCCGAAGCAGGGGCCTCGGTAGTTGAAAAAATAGGCATGCCAGAGGGCCGAATACCGCTGGCGGAGGTGACTATTTACCTAAGCCTGGCACCAAAGTCCAACAGGGCCTACCTAGCAATCAACAAAGCCTTGGAGGATGTTTCTTCTACAAACCTTCCTCCGATACCCGCCCCCTTACGGTCAACCGGAGCTGTTGGCTACAAGTATCCGCACGATTCTGCAAAGGGCATTTTGGGTCAGAAATATGCTGACCTTCAAGATACTTACTACTCACCTTCCGACCATGGCTTTGAGAGAACGCTCCAAGAACGACTGCGCATGATTAGAGAAATCCTCGAGGGGTAGTGACTTCCAAAAGCGCAACTGCTAGGATTCTCAAGGTTGTTTAGATTCAGCGGCTGGAATCTGCAACCTAAGAAATCCAACTCAAAGTTTGAAAGGTTCCTTTTTGTCGAAGACAACTAGATCCCGCAGCAAGACAAGGTTGTCGCGTTCCCTAGGAATCGCGCTAACCCCCAAAGCTGCTAAGTACATGGAAAAAAGGCCCTATGGTCCGGGTCAACACGGCCGCACCAAGCGCAAGAGCGACTCCGACTATGCAGTTCGTCTGCGCGAGAAGCAGCGCCTAAGGGCACAGTATGGAATTCGCGAGGCTCAGCTTCGCAAGGTATTCCAAGAGGCAAAGCGTGCAGAGGGTCTAACCGGTGAAAACCTGGTTGAGCTTCTGGAAATGCGCCTAGACGCCCTAGTTCTTCGTTCGGGCTTCGCTCGCACGATCGCCCAAGCGCGTCAGATGGTTGTTCACCGCCACATTCTTGTCGATGGCGAGCGCGTTGACCGTCCATCGTTCCGCGTGAAGCCAGGTCAGATGATTCACGTCGCTGAGAAGAGCGAGAAGACCGAGCCGTTCCAGGTTGCAGCTGCTGGCGGAAACTCCGATGTCCTAAACAAGACTCCGGAGTACCTAAGCGTTGACCTAGACAAATTGCACGCTACTCTCGTGCGACGTCCCAAGCGTGCCGAGGTCCCAGTGACCGCAGAGGTTCAGCTTGTGGTTGAGTACTACGCGGCCAGGTAACAACCATGACCGGTGGCGAGATCGCTGGAATCGTACTAGCTGCTGCGGTGGCACTTCTGGTTTTGTTCATAGGAGTGCCGCTAGTAAAGCTAGGCCGGTTGATAGACGAGACCTCAAACACCGTGAAGACGTTCAACAAGGAGTTTGAGCCAATCCTCGCTGAGACCAAGGTCACCCTTGCGGAAGCGAATAAGCAGCTCAAGCGAATTGATCAAATTACTGAAGATGTGGAGCAGGTCACCGAGAACATTAATTCTCTGGTGGCCGTCTTCACAGCTTCTGTAGGTGCACCACTAACTAAGCTTGTTGGTGTACTGCAGGGCACTTTTAAGGCCTTGGGTAAGCGGAGGTAGCGAATAATGTCAAAGTTCGGTTGGTTTCTAATTGGTATCGGAATTGGTGCCCTTGGGCTTGCCCAGTACCGAGACAACCCGCAGGCTCGTGAGGCCGTTGACGAGGTCGTAACCGCCGCAAAGGACTTCTCGGCATCCATCGCCGACGGCTATCAAGAGCGCGAGGCTGAGCTCAAGGCTCCAAAAAAGCGTCCCACAGCGAAGAAATAGAAAATGAAGACCGCTGAAATCAAGCGGCGTTGGCTTGAATTCTTCGAGTCCAAGAACCACACGGTGGTTCCAAGCGCCCCGCTAATTAGTCAAGATCCAACCTTGATGTTCGTGGTGGCTGGCATGGTGCCCTTTATCCCATACATGACCGGTGTTGAGCCAGCTCCTTATAAGCGTGCAACCAGTGTTCAAAAGTGCGTCAGGACGTTGGACATTGACGAGGTAGGCAAGACCACCAGACACGGCACCTTCTTTCAAATGAATGGAAACTTTTCCTTTGGCGATTACTTCAAGAAAGAAGCTATTGCCTACGCCTGGGAACTGCTGACCAAGCCTGAACCCGATGGAGGGTTGGGTTTTGATCCCCAGAAGCTCTGGGTAACCGTCTACGAGGACGATGATGAATCAATCGAGTACTGGCTAGAGCAGACCTCGATTCCTCGGGAGCGAATTCAGAAACGCGGCATGGCCGATAACTATTGGTCAACTGGTCAGCGCGGCCCGGCAGGTCCCTGCAGCGAGATCTATTTTGACCGTGGGCCTGAATACGGAGCCGAAGGAGGCCCGGAGGCAGACGAGGATCGCTACATAGAAATCTGGAACCTCGTGTTCATGCAATACGAGCGAGCTGATGGTGGAACTAAAGACCACTTCGAGATACTTGGCGAGCTACCGAAGAAGAACATTGACACCGGTATGGGGCTGGAAAGGGTTGCATTTCTGCTCCAGGGCGTGGACAACATATATGAAATTGACCAGGTTCGTCCGCTAATCGACCTTGCAAGCGAGCTCAGCGGCAAGCGCTATGGAGCGAACGAAAAAGACGATGTTCGCATGCGCGTGATTGCCGATCACGTTCGTTCAGCTCTGATGCTGATGAGTGATGGAGTCACCGTTTCAAACGAGGGCAGGGGATACGTCCTAAGGAGACTGCTAAGAAGAGTGGTTCGTGCTCTAAGGCTTCTTGGCGTCGATAAGCCAAGCCTGGGTGAGTTATTTACTGCCTCGAAAAACGCGATGGTCGAGGCCTATCCCGAACTTGAGGAGAACTTTGCAAGGGTTCACCGCGCCGCTGTCGCTGAGGAGGCTGGCTTCCTCAGAACCCTGGCGAGTGGCACCGAGGTTTTGGACCAAGCACTTGAGGTTTCTGGTCCGGTGCTGTCTGGGGAAGTTGCCTTCCAGCTGCACGACACTTACGGTTTTCCAATTGACCTTACGGTTGAGATTGCCGAAGAGGCTGGTAAGAGCGTAGATCGTGATCGCTTTAGTGAGCTCATGGAACAGCAGCGCTCGCGAGCTAAGGAAGATGCTAAGAGCAAGAAGGTTGGATCTGCAGGCTTGCAGGTCTACAGTGAGTTTCGCGCACTGGGACAGACTCAATTTCTTGGCTATGAGTCTTTAGAGACACAAGGGCAGATTCTTGGCCTAATCAGAGATGGCGAGTCCGTAACTACTTTAAGCGAGGGTCAGCTTGGCGAGCTGTTTATCGACAAGACCTCACTGTATGCAGAGTCTGGCGGACAGGCCGCGGATGCAGGTGTAATCGTTGGCGATGGTTTCGAGCTAGAAGTGCTAGACGTTCAAAAACCCGTTAAGGGCCTCTTCTCACACAGAGTGCGCGTCAAAAGCGGTGAAGTGAATGTTGGCAACCAGGCACAAACTTTGGTCGATGCCGATTGGAGACTTGGTGCGTGTCAGGCTCACTCTGCCACTCACGTCGTCCACGCAGCACTGAGGCAAGTATTGGGACCAGAGGCTTTACAGTCTGGCTCGTTCAACAAGCCAGGCTACATGCGCCTTGACTTCAATTGGCCAGAGGCGCTGAGTGATTCCGCCAAGAGTGAGATTGAAGAGGTATCCAACCTGGCGATTCGCTCTGATTTGGCTGTCAGTGCACAGTTCATGACTCTCCCTGATGCCAAGGCATGGGGAGCAATCGCACTGTTCGGCGAAACCTATGATGAAGATGTTCGAGTGGTTCAAGTAGGTGGACCATGGTCCCGAGA
>CBFIEQ010000046.1:0-7190 GCA_965661645.1 uncultured Aquiluna sp. | reverse complement strand
ATCTGGTTACGGCCGCGAGGGTGGCCGTCACGGCCTACTCTCCTACCTGAAAGCAGGTAACTAATCATGCGCCTAGATGTGAAGAAGACCTACAAGCTCTACATTGCAGGCAAGTTCCCAAGGAGCGAGTCGGGCCGCATCTACAAGGTCAATGACCAGCAGGGTAACCACCTCGCTAACGTCGCCCTCGCTTCGAGAAAAGATGTCCGCGACTCAGTAGTTGCCGCCAGGGCTGCCCAGCCAGGCTGGGCAGGGGCAACCGCCTACAACCGCGGGCAGGTGCTGTACCGAATTGCTGAAATGCTCGAGGGTCGCCGCGAGCAGTTCGTTAGTGAAAACAGAGCGCTCACCGGAAGCAGCGAGCGGCAGGCAAACCAAGAAGTCGATTCCGCAATCGATTCCTGGGTTTGGCATGCCGGTTGGTCAGACAAGATTGATTCGGTTGCTGGTTCTATGAACCCGGTGGCGGGACCTTTTTTCAACATCTCTACGAACCAGCCAACCGGTGTGGTTGGGGCATTTGCTCCCCAAGACTCCCCGCTAGTTGGCTTTGTAAACACGATTGCTCCGGCAATCGTGTCTGGCAACTCGGTGGTGGTCGTCACCTCTGAAAAGCTCTCTCTCCCCGCACTCACATTTGCCGAAGTGTTGGCCACCAGCGACCTACCCGGAGGCGTCGTCAACATCCTCAGTGGCAAAGAGTCTGAGCTCTCTTCCTGGTTGGTTTCACACATGGATGTGAATGCTGTGGACCTTGAGGGTGCGAGCAATGCAGTTGAACTGGAGATTTTGGCGGCTGAGACTGTAAAGAGAGTCATCAGGGCCGGCAGTTACTCCAGAAGTGGAGCAACCGGCACACTGCAACACATTCTTGATCTGATGGAAGTAAAGACCGTCTGGCACCCAAAGGGCCACTAGTCAAACTAGGCATTCACAGTTCGTTTTGCGTTCACGCTATGTTGCCCAAATCGAAACAACAATTTCACCGATTCACGAAACTTTGGTTGGGATTCACTTCCCCTGAAACCGATTGGAGTTTCGTTGAACAAGACAAGCAAAATCCTGCTCAGTGGTCTAGTTGCTGCTGGGCTTTCCTTTTCTCTGGTTCCTGCAACTGCTATTCCGCAGTTGGTTGATGAGCCAAACACCTCAGTGACCCTCACCCTGCTCCACAACAACGATGGTGAGTCCTCACTAACCCCAACCAAGCTAGAGACAAGCGAGGGTGATCTAACTGTCGGTGGCGTCGCAGCATTCGCAGCGGTCATGGACCGTGAGGTTGCAGATGCCAGAGCAGAGAAGAATGCTGTTCTTACCGTCTACGCCGGTGACTCATTCCTTGCAGGCTCCGCTCTTGCTTGCTCTGAGCCAACCAATGCCGCATCCACCAAGCCTGTCTACGATGCAGTGGCTCAGGCAGCGATGGACTACGACGTTCACGTTCTTGGTAACCACGAGTTTGACTTCACCACCAGCTTCCTATCTCGCTTCGTAGGAGCCTTTGATGCAGCGAACGACAACGAGGACCACAGGTTCATCTCGGGCAACATGGACTTCAGCGAGAACGCAGATCTTGCTAAGTACACGGTCACCCCAAACAAGATCATCGAGAACTACGCGGTTCACACAGACAGTGTTACCGGTCACGTATTTGGAGTTGTCTCAGCCATCTACCCACAGCTAGCAACAATCTCTAGCCCGGGAACATCGAAGATCACCAGCCGTGACATCGAGGACACCGCGAACGTCATTCAATACCAGATTGACCGTTTGCAGGCTCGCGGCATCAACAAGATCGTGCTTGTTTCTCACCTTCAGGACATCGACAACGACCGTGAGCTAATCTCCCTGCTTCACGACGTTGATGTCGCAGTTGCTGGTGGTGGCGATGAGATCTTGGCTAACAAGTACATCGAGAAGGCGGACCAGTTGCTACCAGGAGATGAGTGGGCAGCTCGTTACCCAATCTCGGCTCGTAACGCTGCCGGTGGCACCGAAGGCTGGGTTCCACTAGTCACCGCAAAGGGCCAGTACAACTACCTTGGCCGCCTGGATGTCACTTTTGACCGCAACGGCAAGATCACTGCCTGGGACAACAAGGACTCCTACCCACGCAGAGTAGTAACCAAGGATGCCGTCTCTGACGCACTGGGTATTACCGATGCCGTAACACCAAAGGCAGCTTTGGTAAGCGCTGTAGAGGCACCGATCACCTCTTGCGTTGCAGCTGAGGCAGAGAATGTCATCTTGAGCACCTCGCTTGACTTTGACATCTCCAAGCCAACCGTTCGCGGTGGCGAAGCGCCAGCCGGAAACCTGGTTGCCGATGCCTACCTCTTCGCCTATGAGACCAAAGCAGCGGATGCCGGCCTCTCAACCAGCGCAAAGGTCATCGGAGCAACCAACGGTGGTGGTCTGCGCCAGACCAACGGCGATGCAATGCCTCAGGCTGGGTCCAACAACATCACCATGGCTGATGTCCGCGGCTTTTTGCCATTCGGTAACACCCAGGTTGCACTGGTTGACATGACCCCAGCTGACATCAAAGCAATGTTCGAGCGCAGCGCGGCAAGCGTTGGCGGCGGAGCATTCCTTCAGATTGCTGGAGCCAACGTCACCTACGACCTGTCAAAGGCCGCTCAGGTAATTGACCCAGATGGCAAGATCACCACAGCTGGTGAGAGGGTCACCACCCTCACCCTTGCCGATGGCACCAAGGTAGTAGAAGCCGGAAAGATCGTGAGCGGTGCTCCAAAGATCACTCTGGTCACCAACGGCTTCACCGCTCGCGGTGGCGATGACTACGTGATGCTGACCAAGTACGCGCAGGTTCAGCTCGGTGCCGACTACGCCGACACCCTGGTTGAGTTCTTGCAGAGCATGGACTCACTGCCAGCCAAGTACGCAACCGTTGAGGGAAGAACCACCGTCCTCAACCAGTAACACTCAAAGAAACAGGGGCTCAGAAATGGGCCCCTGTTTCTTTTTACCTGGAATAGGTAGCGAACCAGGCCCTGCCGCCCTCAACCCTGATCTCAATCCGGTTTTTACCAGGAGTCAGCGTCACTGTTCTGACTAGGTAGGGATAGGAGTTCTCGATTCGGAGCTTGGGGTCTGAGACTGACTCAGCTCTAACCCAGGCAATCTCGCGCTCATTCACCAAAAACTGCACCTTGCCAATGCCAACAATGTCTTTGGCATAGACCTTGACCTGGGTTTGCGAGATCTTCTTGGTGAAAAACGCTGGCACGTCAGCCGGCTCATCGGCGAGCGCCGCAGGCACAAAGAGCCCCAGCGCCATCACAGTTGCCAGCAGTCGTCTCATGCCTAAAGGCTAAAAGCGATAGAGCATTAGAGCCTTAGAAACACCTAGCTGTAGAGAACTCGCGCCAGAAAACTAGCGGAGTGTATAGGCAACTCTGCGCACCCGCTCGCCGTCAAGGTAGATCTCAAAGACGTTCTTGCCCGGCAAGAGATCGACTGAGCGAACCAGATAGCTAAAGCCGTTTGCACGCCTCAACTTGGGATTCGATTGGTCAACCGCACGAACCCAGGCAATCTCTTTGTCGTTATGCATAAACTGCACCTTGCCAACCCCTACCAAGTTCTTGGCATAGACCTTGACGTAGTCGCCTTTCAAGGAGGTCCAAGCAGCAAACCCTAGATCTTCTTCAGTCACAACTCGGATGAGGTCAGCAATCATGAGCTTTCCAAAGTCTGAGGTCAGCTCCGCATCCTGCAACCCCAGAGCTAGTCCCGCTGGGACCGTAGCTGAAATCAGCTCTGCCGACACTTCGTCTAACACCAGGTCGACACCTGCCACTTGAATTCTTGAGACGCTCTCAAGGTTGCGGCCAGTGATGGAAACTTCGCCACCAGATTGAGAGATGGATTGTGGGTCAACTGAGAACACCACTGGCCCCTCGTAAGGAGCTGCGGTAACTGCCTCAACCTCGGCAACCTCCAACACAGGATTCGTGATGGTTAGAACCTGGACCGTTCCTCGAGTATCGACCCACTCACCGCCAGAGCTGAAGTCAAGGCCGAAATAGGCCGCACCGTCCTTGGATGCGCCTACCCGAATGATGATTTCACTAGCGGAATCAAACTCGAACTGGACTCGTCCAACTGTCAATGCTGAGCCAATAAAGTCAAAATCACTCGTGGTCGAGGTTGTCGAGGTTGAGAGGTCCTGTGTTTCCTCGATTCTGGTAGCACCGTCAACTACTCGAGCGTTGAGGATCGAGTCCTCTGAGAGGCTGTAACGGTCAAACCCTTCGACCTCTACAAACTGGCGGTCATCAACGTCGGTAATGTCAAGTGATAATTGCTCGAGGCTGACCGGGTTTGAGTCAATGAAGAACTCCACCTTGAATTCGACATAACCGTCTTGTTGATCACCAAGACAAATTTCCTCAAGTTGAAGAAGTATCCACCGGTTAAAGGCCACATCGCTCGACGTGCTGTCAAGTTCCTCAATCATGTTATTTGGTGGGTCAAAGCTGTTAGGTCTGCTGCAGCTGTAGTAATCAACCTGTTGAATGTCTAGGACGGTCAGCTTTGCATCGACACGATGCTCTGAACCATCAATGATGTCGAAGTAACTCAAGGAGTGACCGACCGCTGATGGCTCTCCTCGGTCAGTCACAAAATTAAAGTCCAAGGGCGTGCCGCCGGTGTTCAGGCTCTGAGGTATTGCAGGCATTTGCGAACTGCCACAATCCCCACCTGCTGCTCTAACCTGCCACCAAAGCATCGGCCCAAGCTCGCTCAGCCCTGAACAAAGGACCCAGGTGGCCTTGCCTTCCGAAGCAGAAGCCGCAATGTCCCAGCCTGGGTAGGTTGAGGTGCTGTCCCAGTTCGCTGATTCGATCTCAAACTCGTCCTCAAAATTTACTTGAGAGTACACTTCGGCACCGCTCTCATCTGAGTTCCAACCAACAGAGGTTAGAGTGCTGGCGTCTAGAAGGTTTGAGGTGAAGTGGCCAACATCATTTGATGGATTACTCAGCTCAACACGGCCCGCTGAGTATGAGTATGAAACCTCCGCGTTGTTGTTAATGTCTCCAGCAAAGCCACCGACGTACTGACCGCCGAGAACATTGCCTGTTGAGTAGGAGTTTGAAATTACCCCTCCCGATAATTCGCCGATAAAGCCGCCGACGTAGTCCAGGTCTCCCGTCACATCTCCAGTTGAGTAGGACTGGTCAATCACGGTTGACCCGGGATCGGAGCTAGCGTCTTGCCATCCAATAAAGCCGCCGACATTGCCTCCGGTCGAAAGCACATCACCTGATGCAAAGCTTCTCAAAATTGTTAGATTGGCGTCCGCGTCCAATCCCGTGTAGGCCTCACCAATGAAGCCGCCAGCATAGGATCCGGCGGTGACATCTCCAGTTGCGAAACTGTCTTCAATCAGAAGAGGTGACACCGGTTGGAGATAACCGATAAAGCCTCCGGTATAGCTAGCGGATGTGCCTGTGACACTCATGTTGCTACCAGACCTGGAGATCGAAATCCTGCCCTGCCACGCGCTATCACCGGAGACGTTTTCCTCCATGTCTATGTCTCCAATGAAACCCCCGACAGTGTCATCGGATGTCGATGTGACTGACCCGGACACCACAACATCTTGAATGATGACGTTTTCGCTCTGACTACTGCCGTGGTTAACATTGCCAGCAAATCCTCCAACATCGGCACCGTGACCGGTGACAACGGCGTCCGCCGTGACCTCCGCAATAACCGCTGCAGAGGAGCTGGAGAAGTGATAGACCTTCCCGATTACCCCACCGACGTCGTCATAACCGACGACGGCACCCTCAAAACTGGAGTTGAGTAACTCGACCGTTATGGCTCGGCCAATCATCCCGCCGATTTGTCCGTCGGGATCTTGAGGAGCCTCAATCACAACGTCTATCTCAACGTGAGCGTCGAACACATTGTCATTGTCGGAAAACCCGATCAAGCCACCGATGTCGTGACGCCCAGAGTTGGTTTGAGTCGGATCGTCGTGAATGAAGACCCTACCCAGCTTGCCCGGCATTTCAAGGCCGTAGACCGAAACGTTTGTGTAAGGGACAAGAGAAGAATTGCCAACCAGGCCACCAACTCTCTCTTGGATATGCGAGTCGCCATGCCGATCAAGTGCGATGACATCAACGTGTGCAGTTACGTTTCGCACCAACCCTCTCATGAAGTCATCACCAAGATCTCCCGCGAGGGCCCCGAGCTGCTCATTGCCAATTACTTGGCCTTCAATCACAATATCCTCGAGCCAGATATCGCTGTCGAAGCCGTCTCCAAGGACCAAACCAATTTCATCCCTCACGCCGTGGGCTTTGCCTCGAGCAACGACGCCAATCGCGGTAAGGTCCTCCGAATCACCAGCTAACAGCCCGATTGAGCTCTGCCCCGTGACTTGACCTTCCAGCGTTACGTTGCTGACCTTCAGATCATCGACATCTCCAACCAGAAGTCCGACATTTCGATTTCCATGCACCGAACCCTGAACGCTCAAATTCTTGATAGTGGTCTGAGAGCTAGTGCCATCGCCATCACCGACTACTCCAAACAATCCTTGAGAAGAGCCGAGTGGGTTGTTATTCACCATGTTTGTGATTCCAAAGTTACCGCCGTCATAAATGCCTTGAAACCTGAGTTCGTCGTGGCCGATCGGAACGTGGGGTCGCTGCATTTGAATGTCTGCAGTCTGCTCGAAAAAGATTCCCTGATCATCGCAAGCCATGACTTGGCTCAAATCGCTTTGCGTTTGAATCAGGTATGGATCTGCTGCAGTTCCAGAACCTTGCAGGGTGCAGCCAAGGACTGGCAATGACAGGCTCTCATCAAGCAATTGAAAGGCTTGAAGCCAGAGTTCGACTGTCAGATCGACCTGAGTGGCCGTATGGGTGGGGTCAAGGATGTGGCGCTTTAGATCTGACTCAACCTCTTCGAGCGTACCTTCAAATCGCACGGTGCCATCTTGCAGAACTGACACAGTGCTCCATTGGTTGGCCTCCGGTGGTCGAAGGCTGATTAGCTGGGCATCGGCGGCGTTGGTAGCTCGAACCTCGAGCCTGACTTGAACGCTTGCGTCTATGGAGGGCCCAACAAAGTCAAAAACGCCGAACTCCCCGGCTCGTGCCAGCACTGATGGGGCTGAGAGGAAGTACTTCTCAGATTCCCCA
>CBFIEQ010000045.1:0-7715 GCA_965661645.1 uncultured Aquiluna sp. | reverse complement strand
CGAGCCAAAAGATGGGCAGTACGACTTTGAGTGGCTAGACGAGATTATGGGCATGCTGCACGAAGGTGGCATAAGCGTTGACATGGCCACCGCAACCGCATCTCCGCCGGCCTGGCTCTCACACGCGCACCCGGAGATGTTGCCAATCGACTTTGGCGGCGTGCAGCGCAGCTTTGGTGGACGACAGGCTTACTGCTCCGCAAGCCCGGTCTATCGCAAGAAAGCCGCTGCGCTGGTCGAGAAGATAGCTGAGAGGTACTCAAAGCACCCTGCGGTTGTGATGTGGCACGTGAACAATGAGTACGGATGTCACAACCCACTGTGCTATTGCGACACATCCCGGGCAGCCTTTATCGAGTACTTGAAGACTCGCTACGCCTCGATAGAAGAGCTAAACGCCTCATGGGGAACCGATTTCTGGTCACAGCGCTATTACAACTGGGAAGAAATTCAGGTGCCGAAGCGCACCACTGATGGAACGCACCCCAACCCAGGTTGCCAGCTCGACTTCAGGCGCTTCTCGTCTGAGAACATCTTGGAGCTTTACAAGATGGAGCGCGACATCATAAAGAAATACGACCAAGTGAACCCCGTCACCACCAACTTCATGTCGATGAAGTTCACCCACGTGATCGATTACTTCGCGTGGGCCAAAGAGGTTGACTTTGTTTCAACCGATCACTACCTAGCCCAACACGATCTTTTGAATCACATCGACCTTGCTCAAATGGCAGATCTCACTCGCGGCTTTGCCAACGGTGGCCAGTGGCTGCTCATGGAGCACAGCTCCTCCGCAGTGAACTGGCAGCCTAAGAACTTCGCGAAGGTTCCAGGTCAAGAGAAGCGAAACGCCATGAGCTTCGTGGCTCGTGGCTCGCAGGGAGCGATGTATTTCCAGTGGCGTCAGGGTCAGGCTGGCTCCGAGCGCTTCCACTCAGCCATGGTTCCTCACGCCGGTGAAGACACTCGCGTTTACCGCGAGATCTCGGAGCTCGGAGCTCTTCTGAAGGCACACCCTGAGATTGCCGACCACAAAACCAACCGCGCGAATGTTGCGATGGTCTTTGACTACGAGCAGTACTGGGCTCTGATGCAGCAGAACTTGCCTACGGATGACATCAACTATCCAGACACTGTTGCCAAGTGGTACCGCGCCCTTTGGGAGCTAGGCATCCAGGTCGACTTTGTATCGGCCGATGCAACCAAGGATGAGCTTGCGAAGTACCCACTGGTGCTGATGCCAATGGTCCACATGCTTTCTCAACAGCAGGAGGAGGCGTTCACTTCATACGCTCAGGAGGGCGGCAACCTGGTTGTTGGCTACTTCTCCAACATTGCCGACCGCACGCTTCGAGTGAAGCTCGGTGGCTACGGAGGCAAGTTGGTGAAGGACGTCATCGGTGTCTACGTCGAAGAGTTTTATCCACTTCGTGAATCAAGCATCAAGCTGTCCAATGGCATGAGTGCAACCTTGTGGAGTGAGCTCTCAAGGGCCAACGGCGCTGAGGTCGTCGCAACCTTCGATGGTGGAGACGCCAAGGGCAGTGTTGCAATTGCAAAGCGCTCCCTGGGCTCCTCAACCGCTTACTACCAAGCCACAGAGCTTGAGCTTGATTCCCAGAAGAAGTTCTTCGCAGAGATTGCGAAGGGGCTGGGTATTGAGTCGGTTGGTGGGGACGGTGTTGAGATTGTTCACCGTGGCCCACATCGCTTCGAGATTGACCACAACAAGGGCACGGTGAGCGTCAGCTAAGAGAACAAAGAAACCCCCAGAGCGAACTCTGGGGGTTTTGTTCGTGCGGGTGAAGGGACTTGAACCCCCACGCCTCGCGGCGCCAGAACCTAAATCTGGTGCGTCTGCCAATTTCGCCACACCCGCTTGGAACGTGGGAAAGCTTAGCGTTTTTTCTTGCCTGTGGAAAACTCAAAGCAGAAATTGACGAGTTCTGTGATTGTTTTGCAATGCAGACCTTGGACTTAATTCTCAGCAAATCACGCGGACTAATCCGTGAAAGAAATCTTGACCTACAGTCAGCGACCCAAGCCGCGATCGATCAGGTGGCGGAAAGCTCCAGCGAACTCTTGGATGAGCTTGAGCTGCAAGAGCTTGCAATGCGCAAGCTCACCGGATTTGGAGTTCTGCAGCCTTACATGGACAACCCTTCTATTGAGGAAATTTGGATCAACCGCCCTGACGAGCTGCACTATTTCGGGGCAGAGGGCTATCGAAAAGTGGTGCTAGATCTTCCGGCCAGTGAGATTCGTAGCATTTGTTTCCGCTTGCTAGCGCACTCAAAAAGGCGAATCGATCGCCTGACTCCCTTTGTCGATGCAGCAATCTCGGATGGTTCTAGATTGCACATAGTTATTCCTGAAATTACCCAGCAGCACTGGGCAATAAATATTCGCAAGTTTCCAAAGGCAAATATCTCGCTTTCAGATCTTTATGAGCTGGGAACTATTGATCAGAGCCAGCTAGAGAGATTGCAACTGGCAATGGCCCAGGGTGAAAGCATCTTGATTGCAGGAGCCACCCAAGCCGGGAAAACCACACTTCTCTCAGCGCTACTGAAAGAGCTGCGAAATGATCAGCGCCTGGTTTCTTGTGAAGACACCTTTGAAATTGCGATCGAGCACCCCGATTGGGTAGCAATGCAGACCAGACCAAAAGACATGGAGGGTTCGCACGAAATCAACCTGCGTGATTTGGTCAAACAAGCGCTCAGAATGCGGCCCGCTAGGTTGGCAATTGGCGAGGTGCGCGGAGCCGAGGCGCTAGACATGCTGGTGGCACTGAATTCAGGGATTCCAGGGCTCTGCACCATCCATGCAAACAGCGCTAGGGCCGCCTTGCAAAAACTTCTTACCCTTCCGCTGCTGGCCGGAGAGAACATAACCGAAGCGTTTTTGAAGCCAACAGTCGCCGGAGCGTTTCAGCTGGTCGCGTTTTGCCATCGTGATGATCAGGGCAATCGAAGAGTCAGGGAGTTGCTGGAGGTTCAAAATGAGGCTGTTTGACCCCCTGCTGCAATCCGCAGGGCTCTTTATGAGAAAGCGCGAGATTTTAGTCTTGATGCTGTTTTTCACGACCCTTGGTTTTTTGCTCACCTTGTTTGCAACCGGAGTGGTTGGAATGGCGGTATCTGTCGCGATCTTGGCAATTGGAGCTCAGTTGGAACTTGTTCGGCTCAAGGCAAGCGCTAGGCAACGAGCCTTTGATGCCCTCTGGCCGCAAGTTTTTGATTCGTTTCAAAATGCGGCAAGCGCGAATCTGTCCACTCTCGAGCAGCTTGAGTATCTAGCGACCAAAGGCCCAGAAAGACTTCGCGAGCAGTTTCGCGTCTTGGCCGAGCAACTGGATGCCGGAGTCGAGCTAGCAAGAGCGCTCGAGGCCTTCAAGCGCCGAATAGGTTCGAGACACGCAGACTTTCTGGCGCTGCTGATTGAGATATCTTCGGAGCTTGGCGGCAGGGGCCTTGGTGACTGGTGGAAAAAGGCGGCCAGTGATATCCGTCAAGAGCAATCCTTGATGGGCGAGGTGATGGCCAAGCAGGGCTGGGTCATCGGAAGCGCAAAGGTTGCGTTGATCGCTCCTTGGCTAATCGCCTTCGTTTTGCTCCAACTTGAGCAAAATCGAGAGGCCTATGCCTCAGAGCTCGGTGCGCTGGTGTTGTTTTTTGGCCTACTGCTGTCTCTGGTTGCCTATGCGCTAGTCAATAAATTGAGCACCCTCAAGGTCCCAGAGCGGGTGTTCTATGCCGCTAGCTGATCGAATCTTGTTGCATGTTGCTCCCGCTGAACCCAGGGCAACACTTGAACTTGCGAATTGGATTCGCGCCCTAATGAAACCCAAGAAGACTTCGTTGCGTTTCGCGCTGCCCGATGTTGCCGGCGTCATGGGGCTGCTGTTAGCAGCCGGGCTTCCGGTTCCGGTAGCAATTGGTTGGCTCGCACCCAGAACCAGCGGCGAGATCGGCGTCCTGCTCAGGACGCTGGTTTCGAACCTGCAATTGGGAGCTGATCTCTTTGATGAGCTTGAGGAGCTCTCTCGCTTCGGTGATCCGGGCCTAAGTGAACTGGCCGAAAAACTGCTACTAATGGTTGAGCGCGGGGCGGGGGTGAGCTCACAAGTGTTTGAACTTTCAAGCTCGCTGCGATCCGCTCTATTCCGCGAGCTATTGGCCAAGGCTGGTTCAAACGAAACAAAGATGTTGATTCCCACGGTGTTCTTGATTCTTCCGGTCACAGTTTTGTTCGCGCTATTCCCATCTCTGATCGTGCTCCAGCAGAGCATCTAACCAACAACGAAAGGCACAAAATGACAGTTCAAAAAAAGAAGGCAATCCTCAGTTCAGATCAGGGCGATGTTCCTGGCTGGGTGCTAATAACCCTGATGACCGCCGGGTTGGTGGTTTTGATCTGGGCCTATGCGGGACCTGCGTTGGAGGGTGTTTTCGAGCAGGCCATGAATCGGGTGGTGTCTTTCTAGTGGAGGGCAACTCGGTTATCGGAGCTGTAATCAACACCGCGCTGGCAACTTTGATCACACTGAGTGTGATGAGCCTTTCTTTCGCGGCTTATCACACGCTCATGATCCGAGACGCTGCTATCAGCGCTGCAAGCAAGACGGGGAGGATGGCTGCCCCGGAGCAAAACAAGTACCTGCTGAGACTGTTGGATAAAAATCTTCCTGACCTTGCGTCTTACGAGGTGACTCCCTTGGGACTTGGGGATTTTGTTGGAGTCAGGGTTGATTCGCAGCTTCCGGGACTTGGCTTTATCAAACCGCCAGTGATCTCTATTCAGGCAATTGCACCCCGTGAACGTATCAGCTAGAGGTTCGGCCCCCATTGAGACGGTGGCGCTAGTTACTTTGCTGGTGTTGCCTATCGGGCCGGCTGTTTTGCTCTATGAGCAGATCAGTAACCAGTTAGCGGCAGAGTCAATCGCAAGGCATGCGGTCAGAGCGGCGATGCTGAACGCCCCACTCGGGGGCTTCAGCGACCCCTCTAGTGCGATCAATCTGTTAGCTGGTTCCTGGCAGCGCCCGGTGCATTTCTTTGCGGTTGACAACCAAGCTGAGATCATCAGTCTGGAAGTCCACGTTGGTGGAGCAAGGGCTATCGCCAGCGTTGGAAGAGAGCCGACTCGCTGATGTCAGATCGGGGCAGCATCGCGCCGCTGGTGGCTGGATACCTTGCACTTGTGATCCTGACAATCCTGGGTTCGGCTGCGGTTGGGGTGAGCATGATCGCAGTCAATCGGGTGCAGGCCGTTGCGGATTCCGCAGTGCTCTACGCCCATGATCGCTCGATAACTAGGGGCATTCCAGAAAGGGCTGAGTTAGCTATTCACGCTCGCGAGTTTTTGTCGAGAGCACCAAGTGCAACGCGAATCAAAGTTGTGGGTGTGAGCGCGAGTGTTTCCGGAGCAATTTCAGAGCTTGAGCTGTGTGCGAGGGTAGAGAATCCGCTTAGCCTTGGCGAGATTAGCGTCTGCAGAATCGCCAAGGCGGAGAGCTTTCTGCTGGACTAGTCCTTTTGCCTTGGGTTATCAGGGGCATAGACCGGGAGGTAGCGCCAGAACAGATACGCACCGATAAAGTTCCCCAAACCCGTGGTAGCGAGCGCGCCGGCAAGTCCAACTGTCGCTGTGAGTCCTGAGATCATGGCAGGCGCTAACACGACGCCACCAGAAGTGAGGATTCTAAAAGAGGCTAAAAACTGTGGCCTCGAATTAGGGGGTGCAAGATCAGCGCCCAACACCATGTTGATTCCGGCGCTCGCGGCATTGGCGAGTGCTGTAACAGAAGCTAAAACCCAGAAAGAAAAGACATCGGTCACCAGGAAGGAGAACAAGTAGGCGACACCAAGGGCCAACAGCGTTGGGACCGATGACCAGAACTTTCCAAACCGATCCATGATGATGCCTGAGAGATAGAACAGCGCAAAGTCAATAAAACCGGTGACGCCAAAGATGAAGCTGCTCTGCGCGGGTCCAATCCCGAGCTGAATGGCGAGTAGTGGAAGCCCAACAAGTCGAATAGTTCGACCTGCGGAGATGATTGCTGAGGCAACACCCAGGGTCATAAGCTTCGGAGCTTCGCGCTTGGCTACTGCCCAGATGCCTCCATCAAGACCCGATTGCGGAGTAACGATGCGCTCGGGGTGAACTGTTAGTACCGATACTCCTGCGAGCAAAACCATCACCGCCGCAACCAGGTAGCCGCTCTGCACACCAAATAATGCAATGAAACCAGAACCAATAACTGGCCCAATGGCCAGGCCACCCCTGAACATGCCTCCAAGAAGAGACATCGACTTGGGCCGGTGTCGCGCGGGCACTAGCGAACTCAGTAGCGAGTGGCGAGCAAGACCGAATAGAGCATGTGCGCATCCAAAGCCAAATGCGGCAAGTAGCAGGGCCCAGTACCCAAAGTCGAAAAAGGCAACCAACAACAAAATCGCACCAAGGAAGGAAGAAGCCAATATCGCGCTTCTTTCGCCTACTCGAGAGGTGATTCTTGCTGCCGGAACTTCGAATATGAAAGTTCCAATCAGCATTACCGTTGCGACAATCGCAGCCTCAGCAAGGTCGAAGCCATACAAAACCGCACTGACCGGCAAAATCGGGAGCAGGGCACCCTCGGCGGCGGTGAATAAAAGCGAGGGAAGGTAAACGGGTGTGATGAGCCTTCTCTTTTGAAACCCGTCAGCTGACATGGGCTCCATTATTCACCTGTTTCAATGTGCTGGAACCAACATACGCCGCACCGAAGATCAAGATCGCAGAGATCGCGAGCAATGGGCTGAGTGGAGTGCTCGTCACCACCAAAAGAAGTGTGGTCGATATCAAGGGCGTCAAGAAGGCAATCAACCCAACTCGCTGAGGGTTGCCATTTTTCAGTGCATAAACCCAAAGGTAGAAACTGCCTCCAAGCGGCCCAAGACCAAGCAAAATCAAGAGTGGCCAGTCCGACGCTTGGATTGTCGTCGCGGGCTCAAAAACGAAGTGCGCGGCTATCGCTAGAGCTCCCGAAACAAAGCCAAATGTTCCAACCGCTGTGGTTTTGAAATCGACCCTCTTTGATAACAGAGAGTAGGTAGACCAAAAGAGCGCTGCAAAGAGTGCGAAAACATATCCAATCGCAAATCCGCTAACCAACTCAGCGCCCGAGAGAATCGCGAATCCTGCGCCTATAAAGCCCGTGATGGCAGCGACGACGTGTCTCACGGTGAGAGATGTGCCCGGAATAATAAGCGGGGCAAGCACCACTATCAGCAGCGGCCAAAGGTAGTTAACCAAGTTTGCCTGCACGCTAGGAGCATTTTGTAGACCAGCAAACAGGGCAGCGTGATAGCCAAATAGGCCATAGACCCCAACTGCAAGCGCAGTTTTAGAAACTTTCAGTTTTCGAAGGTCGAACTTAGCTAATGGGAGCGAAACCATCGCACCAATTAGGAGCCCAACTCCGGTGAGTAAAAGAGGTGGAATGTGGGATAGCGAAGCTCCCAAGGCTGCGAGCGAGCCCCAGAGGATTACAGCCGCTAGGGCGGCCAGGTCACTTCGCACATTCAAAGCATAGGGATAGGCAGATACAAAGTCGCAAGGGTCATCTGGTTCGCTTGTGGAGAAAGTTAACAAAATCGAACAAATTTGTTACGAAACCGAAATTTGCAACGTACTTTGACAGCTTTCATTCACCTAAGGTTAAG
>CBFIEQ010000044.1:0-7842 GCA_965661645.1 uncultured Aquiluna sp. | reverse complement strand
AGCACAACGTTGTTGCGGTTCTTGTCTAGCTCCAAGATCTTTGCCTCAACCTCGGTACCCAGGTATGGGCCTAGGTCACGGACACGACGAAGTTCGATTAGTGAGGCTGGAAGGAAGCCGCGTAGACCGATGTCCACGATGACACCACCCTTGACGACCTCGATGACGGTGCCTTTGACGACACCATCGGCTTCCTTGATACGCTCTACATCGCCCCATGCACGCTCGTACTGTGCGCGCTTCTTGGAGAGGATTAGGCGGCCTTCTTTGTCTTCCTTCTGAAGAACTAGAGCCTCGATTGCGTCGCCAACCTTGACAATGTCATTTGGGTCAGCATCTTGGCGAATGGAAAGTTCACGGGATGGAATTACACCCTCGGTCTTGTAACCAACATCTAGCAGCACTTCATCGCGGTCAATCTTGACCACAGTGCCGGAGATTAGGTCTCCATCGTTGAAAAATTTGAGAGTTGCCTCGACCGCAGCTAGGAATTCTTCTGGTGAGCCGATGTCGTTGACTGCTACCTGCTTAGGCTTCGCGGTCGTTTTGGTTGCCATATTTGTGGTTACTCCACTTTGTTTTACTCGGGTCGCGCCAGAACTTTCACAAATCTGCAAAAGATTTTGGCCCGACGAAACGGACATGATTATGCGCTCAGAAGAGCACCAGCAAAGCTTAGCGGGATTTCTAGTGCCCCGCTAGCTCCCAGTTCTCCCCAATTCCGATGTGAACATCGAGTGGAACTGAGAGTTTGGCCACCGAGGACATCTGTCGAATCGCTAGCTCCTTGAGGATCTCGAGCTCACCAGGGGCAACTGCAAAAACAAGTTCGTCATGAACCTGAAGCAGTAGCTCAGATCTCAGGTCTTTCTCCTGCATCTCCTGGCGAACCGAAATCATGGCCAACTTCATGATGTCGGCCGCAGTTCCCTGGATAGGGGCGTTCAGTGCCGCACGGCGGGCATTTTCACGCACCTGAAACAGCTTTGAGTTCAGGTCAGGGAATGGCCTGCGCCGGCCATATACGGTTGTGGTGTGGCCGTTGGCCTTTGCCATCTGAACAACTTGATCCAAGTATCGCTTCACCCCACCAAACCTGGCGAAGTAATCAGCCATCAGTTGCTTAGCCTCAGCTCCGGTGATTCTCAGTTGTCTAGCTAGCCCGTATTCACTCAAGCCGTAAACCAAACCGTAACTCATAGCTTTGACCTTGGAGCGCATAGCACCGCTGACGTCCGATGGTTCTACGCCATAGATTCTGGCTCCGACAAAGTTGTGAAGATCCTCTCCAAGATTGAATGCCTCTATCAGACCCTCATCCTCCGACAGGTGAGCCATAATTCGCATTTCAATCTGCGAATAGTCCGCAGTTAGCAGCGTCTCAAATCCTTGGCCAGCGACAAATGCAGATCTAAGTCTTTGGCCTCGTTCTGTCTTGATTGGGATGTTTTGCAGGTTTGGGTTCTCACTCGAAAGCCTGCCGGTGGAAGTTCCGGTCTGTGAGTAGGTGGTGTGGATGCGACCGTCACCCTCGACTGCCTTGAGAAGAGTCTCCGTGATTTGCCTCAGCTTGGTTGAGTCTCGATGCGCGAGTAGGCGTTCTAGAAAGGGGTGCTCAGTCTGCTCATACAGAGTGGTGAGCGCCTCGGCATTAGTTGAGTAGCCAGTTTTTACGCTCTTGGTTCCCTGCATACCAAGTTCCTCAAACAAAACGGTTTGCAACTGTTTTGGTGAGGCGAGGTTCACTTCGTGTCCGATGATTTCATAGGCCTGGGATGCAATTTGCTCAACTTCAATGCTCAGCTCGTCAAATTGGGACTTCAGGACTTTCGCGTCAACAGCGATACCCTTTATCTCCATTTCGGAGAGCACTCGTGCCACGGGCATTTCTATTTCCCTATAGACCTGATCCTGCTCGTCGATTACCATCTCAGGCTCCAGAACCTCGCAGATAACGGCATATATCCAGGCGTCCAACGAAGGGTCGGCTTCCGAGAGCAGCTGGTTGGCGTCTGCTCTGGTGATGTCTATGCCTGCGTACTGACGAATCAGTGAATCTGGCAGTAGGTCTTTGGTTGTTGGGTCGGTTACATAGGCAGCCAACAAGGCATCTGATTTAGTTGGTCCAAGTTTGAGACCGTGAGCGCTGAGCCTTCGGTTTAGGCCCTTTTGGTCCCAGCACCCAAACCCACCGGCCACTATCAGTTGCTGGGCCTCCAATGGCTCCTGGCCATCCCAACTCAACCTGGTCTTTAGGTTGGCAGCGCCAAGCCCGATGACGCCGGTCTCGGCTAATTCGAGGTGCAGGAATGCCCGCTCCGCGGTAACAAAGTTCTTGATCTCTTGGATTGTCGCAATCTTTGGCTCAGGTGGCTCTGTCGGGAGATCTGCTACTCGTCGCTCGGTCTTTGTTGAGAAGCTGGATTCGATAGTCGGCACGCTGTGTTCAACCTGTGCGGAGTTTACTCGATGCTGGGAGCCGTTTGTGCCTCTGAGTTTGAGCACTCGGGTCAGTAGCGTCCTGAAGGAAAGCTTTGCAAAGACATCCTTGACCTCATCCTCGCTAACCGGACCCAGCTCCAATTCATCGAGGGTGAACTCGAACTCTAGGTCTGTTAGCAGGTGGTTTAGTCGGCGGTTTCGAACCGCAAGCTCCTTGTGTTCGCGAAGCGACTCTCCGACTTTGCCTGGGATCTCATCTGCATTTTCCAAGATTGCATTGAGGGATCCATAATGCTGAATCCACTTAGCTGCAGTCTTTGGCCCAACCCCTGGGATGCCCTTGAGGTTGTCTGAAGTCTCCCCCACCAGAGCTGCCAGCTCTGGATATTGCTTGGCGTGGATGCCATATTTTTCAACCACGGCAGCATCATCCATGCGGGCTAGGTTCATCACACCCTTCACCGGATATAGCACGGTGACGTTGTCTGTGATCAGCTGGAAGGTGTCTCGGTCCCCTGAGACAACGAAGACCTTGAATCCCTTTTGCTCACCTTGAGTTGCCAGCGAGGCAATCAGATCATCTGCTTCATAGTTCTCTCTGGAGACCGATGTGATTCGCATAGCCTTCAAGGCTTCTACCAAAAGTTCGGTCTGCCCAATGAACTCCTCGGGGGTTTCGCCCCTTGTCCCTTTGTATTCAGGGAGCTCCTGAGTTCTAAAGCTCTCCCTTGAAACATCAAACGCCACGCAAAGGTGAGTCGGCTTTTCTCCCTCAAGGATGTTGAGCATCATGGAGATGAAACCGTGAATCGCGTTTGTGTGCTGACCAGCAGCGTTTTTAAAGTTCTCAGGGTTGAGGGCATAGAAAGCCCTAAAGGCCAACGAGTGACCGTCAATGAGCAAAAGGGTAGGCTTTTCAGAGGCACTCATGACCCTAAGCCTACTTCTTGAAAAGAGTTGAACTTGGTAGCAGATTCCAATGACGTTTCCCCAAAGCAAGTGCTAGCAGATATGCAGCGCATGAGTCTTGGCGCACTGGCTGACAAGATGGGCATTCAGCTTTTAGAACTTAGTGCGGAGCGCGCTGTGGCAACGATGCCCGTTGAGGGCAACACTCAGCCAATTGGCTTGGTTCATGGCGGGGCCTACGTCGTGCTGGGTGAGAGTTTGGGTTCAACAGCCGCCAATGTTCATGCTCATCCAAGTGGGTTTGCTGTTGGAATCGAAATCAACGCCACTCATCATAAGAGCGCGACCTCCGGGGTCGTTACCGGCACCTGCACCGCTATCAAGCTTGGCAAGACCCTGACCTCTCACGAGATTAAGGTGACTGATGAATCCGGAGATTTGCTCTCAACGATTCGCATTACGAATCTGATTCGTCAGAAGAAGTAGTTACTTCTCCCCCAGCTGTTCAATGACTGCTTTGGCAACCTGTGCCATAGTCAGGCGTCTGTCCATTGAGGCCTTCTGAATCCATCGAAAGGCATCCGGCTCACTAAGTTTCATCTTCGATTGCAATAGCCCTTTAGCTCGATCCATTAGCTTTCGAGTCTCCAGTCGGTCGTTCAGATCCGCAATCTCAGTCTCTAAGGAGGTGAGCTCTTCGTGTCTAGAAAGAGCAATTTGAATTGCCGGTAGAAGATCGGATGGCTTAAAGGGTTTGGTCACATAGGCCATTGCTCCGGCCTCTGCCGCTCTTGCAACCAAGTCGGCTTGACTGAAAGCCGTCAGCAAAACGACGGGAATCTTAAGCTCTGCGATTTTCTCCGCGGCACTTATGCCATCAAGTTTTGGCATCTTGATGTCCATAACCACCAAGTCGGGCTCGAGTTCCGTAGCGAGCTTGATTGCCTCTTCGCCATCTGCACCCTCACCCACGACCTTGTAGCCAGCTTCCTCGAGGGTTGCAACGACATCCATCCGAATAAGACCTTCGTCCTCGGCCACTACCACTCTCAATGCTTCTTCCATGGGATCAACTTTATCGCTACCCACTAAATCCACTAGACTTTGGGAGCTGGCCGGGATGGCGGAATGGTAGACGCGTCGCACTCAAAATGCGATGTCCTCTGGGCGTGTGGGTTCGAGTCCCACTCTCGGTACAAAAAAATTAGGGCGATGGTTATCCATCGCCCTAAGTCTTTTTTGGCTAGTTTGCGTAGCCAGGTGCGGCCATGTGGACCGCATCTCCAACCCTGTGAACCCTCAGAGAGTTCGTGGAGCCTGGGATTCCTGGAGGTGATCCCGCAACGATAACGACCTCGTCACCAACCCTGCACTTGCCGGACGAAAGTACGATCTCGTCCACCTGTTTGATCATGTCATCGGTGTGCTTGACTTTGTCGACCAGGAAGGTTGTCGCCCCCCAAACAAGTGACAGCTTGCGTCTAACTTCCTGGTTAGGTGTGAAGGCAAGCACCTGGACCCTAGAGCGCAGCCTTGAGACTCGCTTTAGAGTGTCTCCTGATTCTGTGAAGACACAAACGTACTTGGACCCAAGGAGTTCGGCGATGTCCATTGCTGCTCTAACGACAGCGCCAGAGTGGGTGTGCGGCTTGGTGCCAAGGGCCGGAATCCGCTCCAAGCCGTTTTCCTCGGTTGACTCAATAATCTTTGCCATAGTCTGAACTGTCTCAATTGGGTAATCGCCAACTGAAGTCTCGCCGGAGAGCATCAGAGCGTCAGCACCATCAAGAACAGCGTTTGCGACGTCTGAGGTCTCCGCTCTGGTTGGCCTTGATGCGCTAATCATGCTCTCGAGCATTTGGGTCGCAACGATGACAGGCTTGGCCCACCTTCTCGCCAATTCAACGGCACGCTTCTGGACCAAAGGCACCTGCTCGAGAGGCAACTCAACCCCGAGGTCACCACGAGCAACCATGACTCCGTCGAATGCGTCAATGATTTCCTCAAGGGCTGCTACAGCCTGGGGCTTCTCAATCTTGGCGATGACAGGAACAAACTTGCCCTCCTCCGCCATAATCTCATGCACTCGGACGATGTCCTTAGCATTTCTAACGAAGCTCAAAGCAATCATGTCTGCACCAAGCTTTAGAGCCCAGCGGAGATCGCCCTCGTCCTTCTCGCTCAGCGCTGGAACATTTACTGCAACGCCCGGCAGGTTAATGCCCTTGTTGTTTGAACAAGGCCCACCAATTTCTACCTCGGTCACTACGTTGTTGCCATCAACCTTGGTTGCCCTTAGAGCTAGGCGGCCATCATCAATTAGCAGCATGTCGCCAACCTTGACGTCCCCAGGAAGGCCTTTGTAGGTGGTTGAGCAAATGTTCACATCGCCCAAAATGTCATCGGTAGTGATGGTGAAGGTTGCACCGTTCACCAACTCGATTTTGTCCTCTTTGAATTTTCCGAGTCGAATCTTCGGGCCCTGAAGGTCTACAAGAATTCCAACGGCCTTTCCGGTTTCCTCGCAAGCTTTGCGGATAGTGTCATAGACACCCTCGTGAACATCGTGAGAGCCGTGACTGAGGTTCAATCTTGCGACATCGACACCTGCTTCTATTACAGCCTTGGTCTTTTCGTAACCTGCAAGAGCAGGACCGAACGTTGCGACTATCTTTGCGCGTCTCATTAGTTGCTAATTACCTTTTTCTTTAGCTGTAAACCGCAAGCGGTTGATCAGTTGGCTTCACAGGGAATGGCAGCTGGGTCTCGCCTTCGAGATACTCATCAACCGCTGCAGCAGCTGCCCTGCCTTCAGCGATGGCCCAAACAATCAGGCTCTGACCCCTACCAGCATCTCCGGCTACAAATACGCCATCTTGTGCCTGGTAGCGACCATCCCTAGAAACATTAGTGCGTGAATCCAATTCCGCGCCCAGTTGACCGACTAAATACTCAGATTCATTTCCGGTGAAGCCCAGAGCCAAAAGCACCAGATCGGCAGGAAGAATTCGCTCGGTCCCTGGTGTAGGGACCCTTTTTCCGTCAACAAATTGAGTGTCGGCAACTTTCAATCCAGTTACTTGACCGTTTTCTGAAACGAACTCCACGGTTGAGTGCAAGTACTTTCGCTCACCGAATTCCTCATGGGCACTGGCAACCTCGAACAGATTTGGCATCATTGGCCATGGCTGATCTTCGGTCCTATCCTCCGGTGGTTTTTTACCAATTGCAATTGTGGTGACGCTCAAAGCACCTTGCCTGGTGGCGGTGCCAAGGCAGTCAGCACCGGTGTCGCCGCCACCAAGAATGATGACGTGCTTTCCCTCGGCTGAAATCTGATTCTCAACTTCATCACCGGCTACTGCACGATTCGCCTCGGCCAGATATTCCATTGCGAAGTGAATGCCCTTAGATTCTCTTCCTGAAACCTCTAGATCTCTTGGCACAAGCGCTCCGGTTGCCACCACAACTGCGTCGTAGCGTCTTTTGAGTTCGTCCCAGCTGATGTCGACACCAATGTTCACTCCGGTGCGGAATCTGGTGCCCTCGGCCTCCATTTGAGCAATTCGACGATCGATGTGATGCTTTTCCATCTTGAAATCAGGAATGCCGTATCGGAGTAGTCCTCCAATACGATCATCGCGTTCAAATACCGCGACGGTGTGACCAACCCTGGTCAACTGCTGTGCAGCTGCTAGCCCAGCGGGGCCAGAGCCAACAACGGCTACGGTCTTACCAGTGAGGCGCTCCGGGATGCTTGGCTTGACAAAACCATGGTCGAAGGCGTCATCAATGATCGAAACCTCAATCTCCTTGATGGTGACAGGAGGTTGGTTGATTCCAAGCACGCAAGCGCTCTCACAAGGTGCGGGGCAAAGTCTGCCGGTGAATTCAGGGAAGTTGTTAGTTGCGTGCAGTCTGTCGATCGCATCGCTTGATCGACCTTGGTGAACCAGGTCATTCCATTCCGGAATGAGGTTTCCAAGTGGGCAACCCTGGTGACAAAAAGGAATACCGCAGTCCATGCAACGCGATGCTTGCTGCTTTACAACCTCACCATTACGCTCCGCATAGACCTCTTTCCAGTCCTTGATGCGGACCGGTACTGGTCTGCGCTGGGCAGTTTCACGCTCGGTTACTCTAAGAAAACCCCTGGGATCAGCCATTTGCCACCTCCAAAATCTGAGTCCAGACCTCATCGCCATCAGGCTCATAACCCGCCTCGATTGCACTTTGCTGGATCTTCATCACTCGCGCGTAGTCTCTTGGCAGCACCTTGACGAAGTTTTGAAGCTCCTCGTCAAAATTGTCCAAGATGCTCTTTGCTAACACCGAACCAGTCTCGGCATAGTGCTCCTCAATCAAAGAACGCAGTTCGTTGGCGTCTTCACCCTCCGTCTTGCCCAGAGTGAGCTCGCCCAAAGCTAGCGCCTCCCTGTTTACCCGAGCCTCAGAGAGCTTGTAGACGAAAGCAACCCCACCGCTCATTCC
>CBFIEQ010000043.1:0-8430 GCA_965661645.1 uncultured Aquiluna sp. | reverse complement strand
TTGGCTCTTCTGACCACCACTATGCCAAAACCAAGCATCACAAAAAATGATGCAACGAAAGTGGCAATGGCTTCAGGGCCAAGGCCTAAGAAGTTGTCAACAACCAGCCCAACAATGAACAAGAGCACACCGCCGAAGAAACTAAGCGTTGGGGTCAAGAGCTCTTTTGATAGCCCTGCGCGGCGAACCACAGTTATAAAAGTGAGAAGCGCAACAATCAGCAACACAAAAGTGAGCAGCCTGTTGCCAAATTCGATGATGCCGTGAACGCCCATTTCCTGAGTCGAGATCAAAGAGTCATCGGTGCACTTTGGCCAGGTCGGGCAGCCTAAACCTGAACCGGTGAGGCGCACGAGCCCCCCGGTAACCACAATCAAGATCTGCGTGGCGAGGGAGAGCCAGACATAAAGCCTGAGCCTTGCAGGTGCCACCAGGGCACCAAACCAAACTTGCTTGACAGCGTTCACTTACTTGACCTTACTTAGGCATGCCTTACTGGTATAGACCAGCATTGTCGCCTAACCTTTGAGACAGCTGAATACCAGTGTTTCACACATTCCAACACATGGAATACCCAGAACTATTTCGGGTTGAACCGTGTTGCGATACGGAAGGCTAAAACAAGATGTCAGAGAAGATAATTGACCGCCCAGAGCTAGACGACCTTGGAACCTATGAGTTTGGTTGGTCAGACAAAGACGACAAGGGTGCCACCGCTGTGCGAGGCATCAACGAGTCGGTAGTCCAAAACATTTCTAACCTGAAGGATGAGCCAGCCTGGATGCTGGAGCGTCGCATGAAGGGCTACGAGTTCTTCCTAAAAAAGCCAATGCCGACTTGGGGTTCTGACCTGAGCGGCATTCATTTCGACAACATCAAGTACTTCGTTCGCTCCACCGAGAAGCAGGCCCAGAACTGGGAAGATTTGCCCGAAGACATCCGCAACACCTATGAGCGCCTAGGCATCCCAGAGGCCGAGCGTCAGCGCCTCGTGTCTGGTGTTGCAGCTCAGTATGAGTCTGAGGTTGTTTACCACCAAATTCGTGAGGACCTAGAGGCTCAGGGTGTACTGTTCCTCGACACAGACACCGCCCTCAGAGAGCACCCAGAAATCTTCCAGGAGTACTTCGGCACCGTTATCCCCGCTGGTGACAACAAGTTTGCAGCGCTGAACACTGCTGTCTGGTCCGGTGGCTCCTTTGTTTATGTCCCAAAGGGTGTCCACGTTGAAATCCCGCTGCAGGCGTATTTCCGCATCAACACCGAGAACATGGGTCAGTTTGAGAGAACTTTGATTATCGCCGATGAGGATTCCTACGTTCACTACATCGAAGGTTGCACCGCACCGATCTACCAGTCTGACTCGCTGCACTCTGCAGTGGTCGAGATCATTGTGAAGAAGAACGCTCGTGTTCGCTACACCACAATTCAGAACTGGTCTAACAACGTCTACAACCTTGTCACCAAAAGAGCTATCGCCCACGAGGGTGCGACCATGGAATGGATCGATGGAAACATCGGATCCAAGGTCACCATGAAGTACCCAAGCGTCATCCTCGCTGGTGAGCACGCTCGTGGCGAGACGTTATCAGTAGCTTTTGCTGGCGAAGGTCAGCACCAGGACGCCGGCGCCAAGATGATTCACCTGGCTCCATACACCACAAGCTCAATTGTCTCTAAGTCCATTGCACGTGGTGGTGGAAGAACCTCATACCGAGGTGAGATCCGTGTGAACCCGGGAGCCCACCACAGTGCAAATACCGTAAGGTGTGACGCGCTCTTGGTTGACACCATCTCGCGCTCTGACACCTATCCAGCCAACGACATTCGGGAAGATGATGTCTCGATGGGTCACGAGGCAACCGTTTCGCAGATCTCAGCGGAGCAGCTTTTCTACCTTCAGTCAAGAGGCATGGAGGAAGACGAAGCCATGGCGATGATCGTTCGTGGGTTTATCGAACCAATCGCTAAAGAACTACCAATGGAATACGCACTCGAGCTGAACAAGCTAATCGAGATGCAGATGGAAGGAGCTGTGGGCTAGTAATGGCACAGCACGGTATCGAGGCACACTCCCACGGAAATGTGCCAATTCAAACAAGAAACGAGCGTCCACGCTCAGCGTCAGTTTCAGACTTCCCCGAGGTCTCGAAGCTCCAAGAGATTTGGCGCTACATCCCGCAAGATCTGCTTCGCGGTCTAGACCAGGATGTCATGGGGGAGATCGGCTCAGATGTAATCGATCTTCGACTTGCTGATGGAGTCACAAGCCGTTGGGTCGACTCGACCGACGCACTTATCGGATCAGCTGGACTGCCAGAGGACCGGGTGGCAGCGGCTGCCTGGACCAATGCCTCCAAGACTTTGGTCATTGAGATTCCCAAGAACACCGAGATTAGCGGGCCAAGCTTTGTTGCGATTAACCCCAAGTCGCACGATGCCAAGGCACTGCATGTGATCTTGGTGATTGGTGCAAACTCCTCGGCAACCGTTGTCCTTGACCACGTTGGTGATGGAGTTCTGGGTGAGAATGTCGAGTTGGTTATTGAAGACGGTGCAAAACTGAACTTCATCACGATTGCCCAGTGGAACAAGGGCTCGAGCCATGTCTCAAGTCAATTTGCCAAGATTGGTAAGGATGCAGAGCTAAAGCACGTCGTTGTTTCACTCGGTGGAGACCTCGTTAGGGTCACCCCTGCAAGCTATCTGTCCTCTCCCGGTGGCACTACAAACATGTATGGCGTTTACCTTGCTGACACCGGAAACTATTTTGAGCACCGACCCTATGTCGATCACATTGCACCGAATTGTGTTTCGGATGTGGCTTACAAGGGCGCGCTTCAGGGCAAGGGTGCACACACCGTCTGGGTCGGGGATGTTCTGATTCGTGAGAGTGCAACCGGCACAAACTCCTACGAACTGAATCGAAACCTTTTGCTGACCGACGGAGCTCGTGCAGATTCAGTGCCGAACCTTGAGATTGAAACCGGCAAGATCGAGGGAGCTGGGCACGCAAGTGCCTCTGGCCGCTTCGATGATTTGCAGCTGTTCTACCTAATGGCAAGAGGTATTTCGGAATCCGACGCCAAGAAGCTCGTAGTTAGAGGCTTTTTGCACGAGGTGATTCAGAAGATTGGCGTGGCCGAGGTCGAAGAGAGATTGATCGCAGCCATTGAGCTAGAGCTTGAGAAGGTGGGTGTCTAGATGGCCATCAAAATCTGTCCGCTCGAAGATCTCAAACCCGGGAAGGCAATCCGCGTGAAAGTCGGCGATCACGCTATCGCAATCGTCAGAACCCCCTCCGGAGAAGTAAAGGCACTTGATGACAAGTGCTCACATGGTGAGATTTCACTGAGTGAGGGCTTTGTTGATGATGAGACCATTGAGTGCTGGGCACACGGTGCGAAGTTTGATCTCAACACCGGCAAGCCATTGAGCCTGCCCGCCTACGAGCCAGTAGCAACCTACGAAGTTTTGATTGAAAACGACGAAATCTACATCGAGTACGAAGACTAAAGACTTAGACAAAGGAACAGAACAATGGCAACTCTAGAAATCAAAAACCTGCACGTATCAGTTGAGACCGACCAGGGACCAAAGGAAATCCTCAAGGGCGTAGACCTTGTGATCCGCTCCGGTGAGACTCACGCAGTGATGGGTCCAAACGGCTCTGGCAAGTCAACCTTGGCCTACTCAATCGCTGGCCACCCAAAATATGAGGTCACCAAGGGTGAGATCTTGCTGGATGGAGAGGACGTGCTTGAGATGAGCGTTGATGAGCGCGCCCGTGCCGGACTGTTCTTGGCGATGCAGTACCCGGTTGAAATCCCCGGTGTCTCTGTCTCCAACTTCCTCCGCACCGCAAAGACCGCACTAAGTGGGGAAGCTCCAGCGCTTCGTCAATGGGTTGGGGACCTAAAGACCGCCATGACCAACCTGCGCATGGACTCAGACTTTACAGAGCGTAACGTCAACGAGGGCTTCTCCGGTGGCGAGAAGAAGCGCCATGAGATTTTGCAGCTAGAGCTGCTGAAGCCAAAGATTGCAATCTTGGATGAGACCGACTCTGGGCTAGACGTCGACGCTCTCAAGGTTGTTTCCGAGGGTGTAAACCGCGCCAAGGAGACAAGTGACATAGGTGTTCTAATGATCACCCACTACACCCGAATCTTGAAATACATCAAGCCTGATCACGTCCACGTCTTTGTTGCTGGACGCATTGCCGAGCAGGGTGGCCCAGAGCTCGCTGACAGGCTGGAGGCTGAAGGTTACGACCGCTTCCTGAAGGCCAACGCATGAGCGAACCAAAGGAATTAGAGCCGGCTCGCTTCGATGAGGTCATCGAAGCAATGAAAGACATCATTGACCCAGAGATTGGGGTCAACATCGTTGACCTAGGCCTGGTCTATGGGCTTCAGGAGTCTGAGGATGGCGCTCTGCTAATCAACATGACGCTAACTTCGGCTGGCTGCCCGCTGACGGATGTCATCGAGGAGCAGACCGCAGAAGCTTTAGACGGAGTGGTTGAGGCGTTCCGCATCAACTGGGTATGGATGCCACCATGGGGTCCTGAACTAATTACCGAAGACGGTAAAGAGATGATGCGCTCAATCGGTTTCTCTATTTAGAAACTATTTGACTAGCTTCCAGGCAACTGGAAGCAGCGCGGCCGCGGCGGCGGCCTTTAGGGCATCTCCAATAAGGAATGGGATTACTCCCACTGATACTGCCGTAGTCAAATCAAGACCAAGGGCCAGCATCAAACCTGAAACGCCAAATCCATAGATAACCATGCTTCCAAGGGCAAAGCTAAAAGCCATCTTGATCGGTGTTGCGGAGAAGCCCTTGGATGCGAGGAATCCAACCAGAGCAGCGGCTGCAACAAAGCCAACGAGATAACCCGCGGTTGGAATTACCCCAGTCAAGGACTTTGCTGAGGCAAACACTGGAAGTCCTGCCGCACCCAGGGCCAAATACAGAGACAGCGACAGCGCTCCGCGCTTAGCTCCCAGCGCTGCACCCACAAGCAGCACCGCGAGAGTCTGCATAGTCATTGGCACTGGCCACATCGGCACCTGAATCTGAGCTGCAATTGCGGTGATCGCAGCCCCTGCAAAGATCAAAGAAATATTGGTTGCCAGGCTGCGAGAAAATACTCTGTCCGCGATGACTGTGGTGGCAATTGACATGTGCGCTCCTTAGGAAACTTTTGAAAGTCTATTGGTTCTGGTCTTCAAACTCGTTGTCTAAGTCCGACAGAGTCTTCTTTCGAATTTTGGGCTCTAGCAAACCCTGCTCCTCGAGGCGAATTCTTCGATCATTACGATATGCCCAAAACAGGGCAGCGAAAGCCATCAGGCCGAACAATATCCACTGCAGGGCATAGCTGAGGTGGTTGCCCTCGTTCAGAGACGGCATGGGCATTGCAAACGGAGCGCTTGAATATCCGGGCGACTCTGAAACCAATCGACCATATCTATCTGTGATCACCTGGCCGTAGGGGGAGAGGATATCACCTAGTTCAGCCGGGTTGATTGACGCCAGCTGACCTTCGACAGGCGCCCTTCCCAGATTTGGCTCCGGGGCCCTGAGTCGAACCACCAACTCGTGTTGCCCAGAGCTAGGAAGTGGATTCGAGCTAGGTGCAGTGATGTCGGAACCTGCCTGAATCCAACCGCGCTCAACCATCAGAATCTGTCCGTTTTGCATCACGAGCGGCACCAGCTGGAGAAACCCCGCCTGCCCAGAAAGCGGGCGATTGCGGACAATGACAGCTTCGCCAGGTAGGTAGTTCCCAGAGACAATTACGGGGGTCCACTCGGCATCGGTGAGGCCATTTTGGTTTAGAACCCAGTCCAGTGATTCATAGGGGATTGGTGTCTTGTCATAGTTGGCGATTACTTGATCAATGCGCTCTACGCGCTCTTCACGCCTCGAGAACTGCCACCAACTCAAAATAGTTGTGGCAATCGAGAACAGAATCACCACAGCGATCCAGGGTGCCCAACGCCTAAGGCTGCTCAGGTTCAACTTTTTTGTCCTCGAGATAGAAGTTTCTTGCTCCTAAGTAGTCAACCAGAAACTCGCGATGCTCATTGCATGCAGCCCATGTTTTTCGCCTATCTGGCGCGTGCACCTTCGGATTTCTCCAGAGAATAAGGAACTTCGCCTCGCCTAAGCATCCGGCTCTTGAGCATTTATTTAGATTCATCGACCTTGATTTGGCCAGCCTTGATTGAGATTTTTGGGGCGATCACTGTTGTGTTGACCTTTTTGGAACCACCTTGCTCATTGGCTAGAACCACAGCAAAGTAGGGGAGGAAAATTGCGAGTGCAAAGAAAACCCACATCAGCCAACCCTGGGTAAACACCCCGAGCACGATGCACACCATGCGAATAGACATGGCGACCGTGTATTTGATTAGACGAGAGCGCCTTTCCTCATCTGGGCTTGCCTCCAAAGCGGTTGCACTCTGTCGCTTTTGCAATTGCGCCTTCCTGGGTCAAAAACTCTGTAATTACTAGACTGTGGTATTCGTAAGCACGTAATAGCCAATGGTATTCCCGATTAGGAGTAGTTGATGCACACTGCCCGCACCGTTCTAGTTACCGGTGGTAACCGTGGAATCGGCTACGCCATCGCCCAAGAGTTTGTAGCGGCTGGTCACCGCGTCGCAGTGACCGCTCGCAGCGGCAAGGGGCCCGAAGGGACTCTGAGCGTGGTTGCCGATGTAACCGACGGTGAGTCTTTGGATCTGGCCATCAAGGAAGTTGAAGAAAAACTAGGCCCTATCGAGGTTTTGGTCGCAAATGCCGGCATAACAAAAGACACTCTGTTGCTTCGAATGAGCGATGAAGAGTTCGAAACCGTGGTGAACACCAACCTCAACGGTGTCTTCAGGGTCCTCAAGAGGGTTACCAAATCGATGCTCAAGCAAAAATACGGCCGAATAATTTTGATCGGCTCGGTTGTAGGTCTTCTTGGAAGCGCGGGCCAGGTCAATTACGCCGCCACCAAGAGCGCCCTCGTTGGCATCGCCCGAAGTGTCACCAGGGAACTTGGTTCTAGAAATATCACTGCCAATGTGGTTGCTCCAGGTTTCATTGACACCGACATGACAGCGGAGCTCGGTGAAGAGCTTGCTCAGAGCTACCGAGACAAGATTCCTGCGGGTCGCTTCGCAGCCCCCGAGGAGGTCGCAAAGGTGGTCAGGTGGTTAGCCTCAGACGAGGCCTCCTACATCTCCGGCGCAGTGATTCCAGTCGATGGTGGCCTTGGAATGGGTCACTAGGTAGTAGTTTTCATTCAAGCTAAAGAACTAAGGGAGTAATAATTGGGAATCCTCGAGGGTAAGAAAATCCTGGTCACCGGAGTGCTGACGGAGGCGTCAATTGCTTTTGCTGCAGCAAGGTTGGCCCAAGAGCAGGGCGCCGAGGTGCTGCTTAGCTCCTTTGGAAGAATGCTCCCAATCACCCAAAAGATTGCCACCAGACTCCCAAAGCCAGCTCAGGTCATTGAGCTTGATGCCACGAATCAACAGGACCTAGAGGCGCTGCCAGCTCGAATCAAGGAACACCTCGGAAGCATTGACGGCATCGTGCACGCAATCGCATTTGCTCCACAAACCGCACTGGGTGGCAACTTTTTGGAGACCGAGTGGTCCGATGTCTCAACAGCTGTTGAGGTGTCCGCATACTCTCTGAAGTCGATCACCACGGCTTGCCTTCCAGTTTTGAATAACCCTTCCTCAGTGGTTGGCCTCACCTTTGACGCTACGGTTTCGTGGCCGGTTTATGACTGGATGGGCGTTGCCAAGGCTGCATTTGAATCAACTTCTCGGTATCTCGCCAAGTACCTGGGCCCTAAGGGAATTAGGGTCAATTTGGTCTCGGCGGGACCACTGCGGACCACTGCGGCAAAGGGAATCCCTGGATTTGCAACAATGGAAGAGCTTTGGACTGATCGGGCACCTTTGGGTTGGGATCTAACCGACACCGAGGCTGCCGCAAAAGGTCTAGTTGCACTTCTAAGCGATTGGTTCCCTGCAACAACCGGCGAAATGATCCACGTTGATGGTGGCCTTCACTCAACCGGAGCCTAGGGGAGAACAGCTAGAAGCTGAGACAGGTCTCTTGTCCTGAGCACGATGTCAGCCTGGTCGTTCACAATCGGCTTGGCGCAGAAAGCCACTGACAGGCCTGAAACTTCCATCATTCCCAAATCGTTTGCTCCATCACCAACAGCGATCGTTTGACTCAGATCGATCTCACACTCTTTCGCCCAGGCGATCAGGTAATCGGCCTTTGCCTGGCGATTCACAATGGGACCCACCACTTTTCCAGTTAGCTTGCCATCAGCAACACCAAGCGTGTTGGCGGCGGCAAAGTCCAGCTTCAAGGCCGATCTAATCGGATCCAGCAGTTGGATAA
>CBFIEQ010000042.1:0-8735 GCA_965661645.1 uncultured Aquiluna sp. | reverse complement strand
GTATCCGGTCTCACGGAGTACGAAGCTGGCCTCGTCGAAGCCAGTTGCGTTCATGTTCGCAATGAATGCGATTGGGTATACACCCCAGGTTGCAAGAAGAAGCAAACGTAGTTCCTTGATCTTGCGCTGTACAGCTGCAGACTGACGCTCTAGGGACTTGCCTAGCTCAACGAACAGTACGTACAGGATGTATAGGAATGGGATGGTTGACAATAGACCCCATAGGGAAGCGTCACCCTCGTAGAACACGTTCAGCTGAGCGTCACCTGGGTAACCAAGTGCGATCATTGCTGCAGATGCTGGAACCAGCTTCACCAATAGCTTGGTCTGCAGTGCACGTGCCAAGGCAAGAACAGCAACAGTCTCAACTAGTAGTAGTGGAACGGTTAGGAACCAGTCAACGTAACGGTATCCAACGTTGTAGGCAACGACACCCATGCCGCCCTCACCGAAGGCGTGCTTGAAGTCGTCAAACATCCTGAAGTAGTGGTAAGCAGCGATTGCGGTAACGGTACCGGAGACCATAACGGCCATGCGGTAACGAGGCAATACGCGCTCACGAGCTACGAACAAGAAGATAGTTGTAAATAGCATGCTCGCGATTCCAAGCGAGAGCATGTTGTAAACGAGGGTGTATCCACCATCGCTCATGAATGCAGACAGGTTGTTCACGTGAATCCTTTCAGAAACGTCTGTTACAGGGGAACTCGGTGACAGACGGTCAGGATTTGTGATCCTGCCCGGCCACGCCACCTCGCATGACCTGCAACGTAATAAACCCTAGTCCAATGCTGTTAAAATCCTGAGAAATGTAACGTTTTGATAACGGACTAGATTCTTGCCGGATGTTTCTCGAGCAGTTTTGCCTCAAGTTCGATTAGTTCACCACGAAGCTGATGCGGCAACTTCTCACCAAACTGGTCAAAGAACTGTTCGGTCAAACGGACCTCATGCAGCCATGCCTCGGGGTCTACATCGAATAGCTCGGTGAGGTCCTTGGAAGATACTTCCAATCCCTCTAGGTTCAAATCCGCAGGATTTGGCAAAACACCAATTGGTGAATCGATCCCGGAAACCTCGTTGTCAACCCTGCGGATGATCCACTCCAAGACTCTGGCATTTTCGCTGAAGCCCGGCCACAAAAATTCACCATCTTTGGATTTGCGGAACCAGTTGACCTGGAAGATTTGTGGCAAATTCTTTGCCTCCAACTTCTCGCCAAGCCCGAGCCAGTGCGAGAAGTAGTCGGCCATGTTGTAGCCGCAGAACGGCAGCATCGCAAATGGGTCACGTCTGAGCACACCAACGGGCCCCTCAGCCGCTGCGGTCTGTTCGGAGGAGATGGTTGCTCCCATAAAGACACCGTGCTCAAAAGATCTCGACTGAACCACCAGCGGCACATTCGTTGCTCTGCGACCGCCAAACAGGATTGCATCTAGTGGGACACCGTTCGGATTCTCCCAATCAGCACAAAGCGAAGCCGTGTTCCTCATCGGAACGCAGAACCTGGAATTCGGGTGAGCGGCTTTGGTGCCAGAGTCCTCGGTCCATGGCTGCCCCTGCCAGTCAGTGATGTTGGCAGGTGGGGTATCGCTCATGCCCTCCCACCAAACATCGCCATATGCGGTGGTTGCGACATTGGTGAACAGAACATCAGAAACCAAAGAGTCCATTGCAGCCTTGTTGGTTTTCTCTGAGGTTCCCGGGGCAACACCGAACAGCCCATTCTCTGGGTTTACTGCCCAGAGCCTGCCATCGTCACCAGGGGCAATCCAGACGATGTCATCACCGAGAGTCTCAACCTTCCAGCCCGGAATGCTTGGTTTTAGCATCGCGAGGTTGGTCTTGCCACATGCCGAGGGGAAAGCGGCGGCAACGTGGTAGCGCTTGTTCTGAGGGGAAGTGATTCGAATAAGGAGCATGTGCTCGGCTAGCCAGCCCTCATCGCGACCTTGCACCGAACCAATTCGCAGCGACATTGCCTTTTTGCCAAGTAGCGAGTTGCCACCGTAGCCAGAACCGTAGGACCAGATCTCTCTGGTTTCTGGGTAGTGGACGACGTAGACCTCATCGGGGTTGCAGGGCCAACTAACGTCCTTGATTTTCTGGTCTTGGCTATCAATTAGTGGCATGCCAACGGAGTGCACTGCCGGCACCCAGGGCTTGCCTTGGGAAATCTCTTCAAGGACCTTGTGTGAGACGCGGGTCATCGTGTGCATGGATGCCACTACATATGGTGAGTCTGTGATTTCAACTCCGTAACGGGCAAACCGAGATCCGATTGGGCCCATTGAGAAAGGGATCACATACATCGTCCGACCGCGCATCGAACCCAAGAAGCGCTCTCGCATAAGGGTGCGCATGACACTTGGCTCCATCCAGTTGTTGGTTGGACCGGCATCGGATTCTTGTTCTGAGCAGATAAAGGTGCGCTCTTCGACCCTTGCAACATCTCTTGGGTCGGTGCGAGCAATAAAGCTGTTTGGCCTGAGTTCTTGGTTCAACGCTTCGATCGTGCCATTTCGAACCAGCAGGGCCTGAATGCTCTCGAGCTCGTTAGCGGAGCCGTCGCACCACTGAATCTGGTCTGGCCTGGTGAGGGAAGCAATTTGTGCTACCCATTCCTTAAGTTCTGCAATAGACATCGTTGTCTCCTCGTATCGGGATGAAGCCCAAATCTGAGGATTAAATTTCCTCTTGGACGATGGGAAACTTGTGGTCTGGGATGTTGCGCGGGGTAGTTGCGATTTGAAATCAGCTGGTGGCCTACAAAAAAGCCTAGCTATTCAGCCGGCAGATCCGTGATTCGAGCGGTAGAAACTTTGGCTATTTTTCAATAACCCAGCAGGAGATTTCCGTCCAAAATCTCCTGCTTTAGGCCCGTTATGAGAAATTCTGCGGAAGTTCTTTTTTTAAGATCAAATGCAACCTGCGTACTTGCCATCTCAATCAGCTCGCCCGTTTGGCTTTCGAGCCTGATCCACAACTCTCTTTCGCCTTGATATCTGGAGGTGTTGGTGAACCTCAGCACTACCTTGACTCCGAGCGATTCTTGGACCGCTTCCAGCTGAGCAGTGTCACCATTTTCGAGCACGACACCAAACAGCTCTGAGCACTCTGTTAGTTCGCAGTAGTTCACCTCAATCGGGTTTAGTTGCGGGAGGGCGGTTCTTGGTTGTTCGACAAGTGAAAAGTGCAGGGCAAAGCCAACAAATAGTGCGAACGAGAGGACGTTAGCCAGATGAAGAGAAAAACGCTGGCCCTTAGGGGTTATGAGCCACGGTCTTTTCAACTTCTTGTCCAGTTCTCTTGCGGTAAACCAAAGCTATTGCATTGTTGGCCCTGCAGTAGCCTTATGGCATGTCAACAGGGCAATTTTCCGTTCATCCCCAGGTGCAGAAGGCGCTGGATTCCGGTTCGCCAATCGTGGCGTTGGAGTCCACAATCATCTCTCACGGACTGCCCTATCCGCAAAACCTAGCTGCAGCCAAAGAGTTTGAATCAATCTTGGTTGATGCCGGGGTCACTCCGGCAACCATCGCAGTCATCGACGGTGTCCCAACGGTTGGGCTAGACGAAGCTCAGCTTGAGAAGCTAGCCTCCGAGCCAACTTTCAAAGCCTCGGTGAGAGACCTGCCAATGCTCAGAGCAAAGAAGTTGACCGGTGCAACCACGGTTGCTGCAACCGCCCACATTGCAGCCATGGCCGGTGTTCATGTGTTCGCAACCGGTGGTCTTGGTGGGGTGCATAGAGGTGCCAGCGAGACCTTTGATGAATCTGCCGATATCCCAACCTTGGCAAACACTCCCATCGTGGTGGTCTCTGCGGGAGTGAAGAGCATCTTGGATATCAGGGCAACTCTTGAGCGCATGGAGACTTTGAGCGTTCCACTAGTTGGTTATAAAACCGATTACTTCCCAAGTTTTTGGCTACCAACCTCGCCCTACAAGCTCGACTGGAGGTGCGAATCGGCCCTCGAGGTGGCCGAGGTTTTTCAAGCTCAACGAGCCAGTGAGTCACTTGCTGCGCTGTTGGTTGCGAATCCGGTGCCTCACGATCAAGCGTGGAGTGAAAAAGAGCATGATGAAATCGTTACCCGCGCTTTGGCCACAGCTGAGAATATTGAAGGAAAGTCGGTAACACCGTATTTACTTGACTACATCGTGAAGGCATCTGAGGGGAGGTCACTGGAAGTGAATCTGGCACTGGTAAGAAACAACGTTCGGGTGGCTGCAGAAATAGCCAAAGAGATCGCAGGTTTGCGATCATGAAGGCGCTCGTGGTTGGGGATTTGATTGTTGACACAATCGTGATTCCGAATGAGGAAGTTCGGCAGGACACTGACAACAACGCAACCATTCGCTCTGAGCTGGGTGGCTCGGCGAGCAACATCGCCGGTTGGCTTTCCGCTCTGGGTGTCGAAACCCACCTTTTGGCAAGGGTCGGCAAAGACGATGGCAAATCAATGCGTGCCCATCTTGAAGCCAAAAACGTGATCCCTCATCTGCAGGAGGACAGCACTCTGCAAACCGGCAGGATCGTTGTTTTGGTCGATGGCAACACGCGCAGCTTTTTCACCGATCGAGGAGCTAACCAAAACCTCCAGGTCGGCGTCATCCCTGTCGATGCGTTTGGGGATGTGCTTTTCATATCTGGCTATGCAGTATTAGATCTTGGCACCGAGGGCATCCAGAAACTGATTGCCATAGCCAAAGAAAATGGCATGGTTGTGGTTTGCGACCCAGGCAGTAGTGGTTTCATTTCGGATTACGGAGTCAAATACTTCCTAGATGCGATTGAGGGCGTGGACCTTTTGGTTCCAAACCTCGATGAGGCGCTGCTTCTCAGCGGCGAGGAATCTTTTATTGACGCAGCTGAAAAGCTCCACAAGAGTTTCAAGCTGGTTGCCATCACCATGGGCGAAAAAGGCGCCTATGTCAGAAACGCGACCACCGCAGAATTGGTGCCGGCGGAAAAAGCCGATCTGGTTGACCCAACCGGTGCGGGCGATGCCTTCACCGCAATGTTTGTCAGAACTCTGCTAGATGGTAGAACCGCTGCACAAGCTGCTGCCGAGGCAAACCTCTTTGCCGCTCAAGCAATCTCTCAGGTCGGAGCATCTCCAAGATCCTCAGAACCCAGCTAGTTTTCAGGCTCCCGCAAGGGGTGGTTGGCTAGACTCTGACGGTGACTAAGTTCCGCAGATTGCTAGCAACCATGGGCCTTTTGGGCCTAATTGCAGCCATTCCAGTTCCCGCTCAAGCCTGGGATGATGCGCTAGCGGCAAAGTCAAAGCTCCACCAGGTTGCCCCGGAATGTGAAGCGGCTATCAGCCAGCCGCTTTTCTCAAGCTGCGAGAGCGATGAGTACCTGGTCGAGTTTGCCTCTGCAAGCTCTCAACTGAGATTCAACCAACACCTGCGCAAAGATCTCACCGAAGTTGTTGAACTGGCTCAGGTTTCAGCTTTTGATTTAGGGTCTTGGGGCCTAGCCGAATTGGCAAAGAGCAAAGAGGTGATTTCCATCACCAGAAACGCTGCGGTTTTTAGCCAGGGGACACAAGCCGACCCCGACTGGCACCTGGATCGCATCGATCAGGTTGGGCCGGTCCTTGATAACACCTATAACTTCGCAGACGATGCACAAGGGTCCGGGGTCCGGGTCTACATCGTTGACACCGGCGTGAACACTACTCACCAAGAATTCACGGGCCGCATCACCCCCGGCTACTCGGCAATTGGTGCAAGTTCTGACTATGAGGACTGCAGTGGTCACGGCACCCACGTTGCGGCGCTCGCCGCAGGCTCAACCGTTGGAGTCGCTCGCCAGGCAGATGTTGTTCCGGTCAGGGTTTTGGACTGCGCCGGTTCTGGAACACTCTTGAGCGTTCTCATGGGCTTGCAGTGGATTGCCCAAAACACCTTTGTTGGTCAGCCGGCGGTTGTGAACATGAGTCTGGGCGGACCAGAGGCGCCGCTATTGGACAGCGCTATTGCCTCGCTAATTGAGCAGGGTCTTGCCTTTGTGGTTGCCGCTGGCAATACCACCACAGATGCCTGCCAAACCTCACCAGCCAAGGTGCCGGGCGCTATCACGGTCGCCAGTAGCGATCAGGGCGATGCTTTCTCGAGTTTTTCGAACTGGGGTAGTTGCGTTGATGTGATTGCTCCTGGTGGTCAGGTGCGCTCGGCTTGGATTGGCGGGTCCAGCGCCTATGCCGAAGGCTCCGGCACCTCAATGGCATCTGGTTTGGTTGCAGGTCTGGTTGCCAACCAGATGACGCTTGGTCACAAATCTCCCTTGGACTTGGTTCAGACTCTTGAGACAAATGCTCTAAGTGATGCAATCACCTCGGTTCCCATTGGAACACCAAACGCCTTTGTCACCAATGGTTTTACTCTCTCGGCTGGTGGCGATGCGACAACGGACAATTTTGACCCAGTTACACTCCCTGCTGACACGACACCGGTTTCAGTGGCGCCAATCACTGAACCCGAACCACCACCTTCTGGCGGCAGTCCCGCCCCTGGGCCGGTATTACCTCCAACACCCCTTGCTCCAACTGCAACTGTTGCTGGAACAACAGTCACCCTCAATTGGGAGCTAGCTCTAGAAAGCCTGGCAATTGAAAAGTATTTGGTCCGCGTCTCTAGCGCCACGACGATAATCAGAGATGTTGAACTGACAGCTGATCAAACGAGTCTGGTGCTAACCGACCTGGCTCCAGGGGTTGTCTACACCGCACAGCTTGCCTATGTCAGTGCAGTCGGGACAGGTGGCTACTCGGTCCCGAGCGAACCCTTTAGTTTCCAAAGACCGCTGAATGCTCCAACAGCTGGAGAGTTCTCGGCTTGGACCAAGCTCTTGGCCAATGGCACCCAGGTCAAGTTCTATGCGAAGTATCCACAGGTTGGTCAAAAGATTCAGTTCATGGTGCAAAGGCCCAACGGAACCTACCGTGAACTAGCTTGGCTTCGAATAGAGGCGAAGGACCTCACCGAGACCGGTGAATACAGAAGCCTGACAAATGGCATTTACTTCATCAGAACGGTGAACCTGAATCCCGGCAAAAATAGGCTCAGGATCTTGGTAGATGGTCAGATGCTTGGCGCCACCCGAACCTATGCGCTAAAGAGCTAGTGATGCTTGTCACACTCACCGGCGCATTTAAGAACTCAGGAGATTACCTCATTGGCCATAGGGCCAGAGCCCTGCTTGCCAATCACACCGATCACGAGATTGTTGATCTCAACCGCAAGGAGCTCACAGCTGAGAGCTACGACATCTTTAACGCAGCCAGTGCGGTGCTACTAACTGGAGGCCCGGCCTACCAGGCGGCCATTTACCCAGGGGTTTATGACATCGATCTCACAAAGATAAACGTTCCAGTGATTTCCTATGGCCTTGGCTGGAAGGGCAAGCTCTCACAAGCGGCCGAGGACTTTAGGTTTCAAGAGTCAGCTGGCGATTTTGTTAGGGCGATCCACCAGGCACCCTTCTACTCCTCCGCAAGGGATCAGCTAACGATTGAGATGCTCAAAGCCAACGGCGTTGAAAACGTTGCCATGACCGGTTGCCCGGCCTGGTATGACGAGGAGAAACTCGCGAACGACTACAGGTTTGAAGAGATTCAATCGCTGGTGTTTTCGATGCCGGCTGTTCCGCAGGCTCAGACCCTTGAGATTCTCCGGGGAATCGCCAAGCGGTTTCCAAAGGCCAAAAAGTATCTGGCCTTTAATGCCGGCTACAAATCCACCAGAACCAAAAACACCGCCGAATACACCCGCTGGAACTACATGGTGATTGCACGAGCCACTCTCATGGGCTTTAGCCCGGTGAGCTTCGAATCGAACTTTGAGAAGTTTCTAGAGGTGATGTCGAACCAGCAACTACATCTTGGTTACCGAGTTCACTCTCACTTGTTCTCACTCTCGCAGCGCATCACCTCAATGTTGATTGCTGAAGACTCCCGCGGAGTTGGCCAGGCAGTTGCCACCGGCACTCAGCCGCTATTGGCAACTGACAGCGCAGCGAGTGTCCTTATGGCGTTGGATGAATTAATCGCATCAGAAGGGCAAGCAGTAACCAAGGCTGTCACCCAGATGCGCGATACCCACAAGGTGATGACCGGGTTTATTTCGCAGCTTGCAAACCTTTAGCAATCAAGAAGAACAGCCCGTCCCAAACAATGCTCAGCACGCGCATCAATAGCGCTGCCAAAAGCGCAATCGCAGGATCAACAATCACCGCAAGACCTGCAATCAAAACACCTTCGCGAACTCCAACACCGGCCGGGGCAAAAACCGCAACCATGCTCAGCGCATTAGCGATTGAAGTTAGTGCGAGGACATAGAACAGCTGGCCTAAACCAAGATCTGGATAGATAGCAAAGAGCACCAGGTAAAAGGCAAGTGAGCTAATAAGCGCACTGAGCGTGAACCTCAGTGATGCCTGCAGCATCACATTTGCAGTTGGCAAATTGGCAGGATCTAATGGCTGCTTTTTCAAAAGCCTGTAGCCAAAGCCGGCATAGCGTGCGAGCACCGGCGGATAAAGAGCGATAACGCCAATTAGCAACAAAACAACCATCAGCCAAATTGCTCCACCGGCCAGCTCTCTGGTCATCGGGTCCAGCACAACCAAGAGCACAGCCAACAACAAGGTGGTGGCAAGTTGAATCACCGCTTCTAGGTAACTCGAAACCGCCAATTTGGTTTTTGATATTCCAAGTTTT
>CBFIEQ010000041.1:0-8994 GCA_965661645.1 uncultured Aquiluna sp. | reverse complement strand
GTGGTGGCGTCACTCTACGACCACTAATTGCAACTCGGACCGGACCAAACGCAATCCGTGGCTTGAGCTCCAAGCGCTCCACAAGTTCCTGATTCAACTTCTCCTGAATACGCTGGGCATCAAACGTCTCGAGGGGCTTCAGAACCCCAAGGGCTGCGCTGACAACCTCACGTGCATTATCGGGTAGCCCATCGATTGCTGCCGGTTCAAATTCAACCTCCGGGCTTTCGCTGAGCAAAAACCCGAGCATGCCGACTGCTTCAGAGAGCACGATCATGCGCTCTTTCAACAGCGGTGCTGCAGCAAGAATGATGCCTGCTTCTCTTGGCGTTGGTTCACTAGAGATCAAGCCCTCCGAGGCCAGATAGGGCAGTATGCGGTTTGCAAAGTCCTCGTCTGAGAGCATCCGGATGTGAGCTGAGTTGATGGCATCAGCTTTCTTCTGGTCAAACCGAGCAGGGTTTGGATTCACAGACTCAACATCAAAGTTCTGCTTCATCTCCTCGAGACTGAAGATGTCTCGATCTGAAGCAATCGACCAGCCAAGAAGAGCCAGATAGTTCAAAAGACCCTCTGGGATAAAGCCACGGTCTCGATGCAAGAAAAGATTTGACTCTGGGTTTCGCTTCGAGAGCTTCTTGTTACCCTCACCCATCACAAACGGCAGGTGGCCAAAGCGCGGAATGAACTTTGCAATACCAATGTCATACAGCGCGTTGTAAAGGACAATCTGCCTCGGGGTTGAGGACAAAAGGTCCTCACCACGCAAAACATGAGTGATTTCCATTAGCGCATCGTCCACCGGATTCACCAGCGTGTAGAGCGGCTGTCCACCGGGTCGAACCAAAACAAAGTCAGGGAATGAGCCCTTCGGGAAAGTGATCTCCCCTCTCACTAGGTCGGTAAAGCTAATGTCCTGATCCGGAACTCTCAACCTTAGAGCCGGCTCGCGTCCTTCTGCGATGTAGCGCTGTCGATCGGATTCACTGAGCTCACGCTCTGAGTTGTCATAGCCCATCTTTGGATCGCGACCTGCGGCTATGTTCCGTGCCTCTATCTCCTCACCAGAGAGATAGCTCTCGTAGAGGTGGCCCGCAGCTTTCAGTTTTTCAATGACCTCAAGGTAGATATCGGTGCGCTGCGACTGACGGTAAGGCTCGTGAGGTCCACCAACATCGATTCCCTCATCCCAATCAAGCCCTAGCCAGCGAAGTGCCTCGACAATCTGCTCGTAGCTCTCCTCGGAGTCACGAGATGCATCGGTGTCCTCGATGCGAAAAATAAACTTGCCGCCTGTTTTTCTGGCATAAGCCCAGTTGAATAGTGCGGTGCGCACCAAACCAACGTGTGGGGTGCCGGTGGGAGAAGGGCAGAACCTGACGCGGACCTTGGAGTCGGTGGCGTCAGTAATGGGTGCGGTAATCAAATCCATAGCGGCTAAAGCTTAGGCCACAGGGTTTGAAAGTATCCCGATGCCCTCAATCTCACACTCAACAAAATCGCCAGCCGAGATCTTTGAAATGCCAGCTGGAGACCCAGTCAAGATGATGTCGCCTGGGAAAAGCGTGACATTTTCACTGACATAGGCAACCAGGGTGTGAACATCAAAGTTCATGTCATTGGTGGTGGCACTTTGCCTAACCTCGGAGTTGATGCGCGATTGCACGCTTTTGCCCGATGTCTCGAAATCGGTTTCGATCCACGGTCCAAGCGGGCAAAAGGTGTCAAAGCCTTTGGAGCGTGCCCACTGTAGATCCGAAAACTGCAAGTCTCTGGCAGTCACATCATTGGCAATTGTGTAGCCAAAGATGTGCTCTGCAGCCTGGTCTTTGGTTATGTTCTTGGCCTGCTTGCCAATCACGACGGTGAGTTCAGCCTCCAACTCGACCTTCTGGGATTGGTGCGGCAGCACAATTGTTTGCCCGGGACCAATAATTGCGCTGATCGGTTTGAAAAACATCAGTGGCTCATCTGGCACACTCTGAGATATCTCGGCAGCGTGAGCGGCATAGTTCATGCCAATACAAATCGCCTTTGTCGGTTCAACCGGGGTTAGCAGCTGACAATCGGCAAGCGCTACGGAATCACTTGTGAGCTCAGCACCTTCTAGTGGGTTGCCATCAAAGAGCTGAATTTGCTCGTTGTCCAGCTTGCCAAAGCGCTCCTTGCCCTGGTGTAAGACTCTAAGGACCCTCACTTGCTAGTCCGCCAGCTTATGCATCCAGCTGTGACGATCCTCGATCAGGCCGTACTGAATTCCGGTTAGTTCAGAACGAATTGATGCAGTCATCTCGCCCGGCTCATCAGAAACCTGAATCTCTTCCTCACAAGATTTCAACAATCCAACCGGAGTGACAACCGCAGCCGTGCCACAAGCAAACACCTCGGCAAGATCACCACGCTTAGCAGCCTCTCGAATCTCGACTAACGAAACCTTTCGCTGTGAGACACTCACCCCACGATCCTCCAAGAGTGTGATCACACTGTCGCGAGTGATGCCATGCAGGATGGTGCCATCAAGGGATGGTGTTAGCACCGAGCCATCTTTGAACACGAAGAATAGATTCATGCCGCCGAGCTCTTCGATGTAGGTAGCGCTCTCAGCATCCAAGAACATCACCTGAGAACAACCGTTTTCATAACCTTCTGCTTGAGCCAAGAGCGACGCGGCATAGTTGCCGCCGGTCTTGGCTTCTCCGGTGCCATGCTTGCCAGCTCTCGAGGAATCAAGAGCGATCCATATCGAGACGGGCTTTAGCCCTCCTGTGAAGTAAGGACCAACTGGGGATGCGATGACTCGATACTCTGCGCGCTTTGCAGCTCTCACGCCCAGGAAGTTCTCCGCTGCAATCTCAAATGGTCTGAAATAAAGCGTCTTTTCATTCTCAGGCTTTGGCACCCATGCGCCATCGACGGCAATCAGCTGACGCAAGGACTCAACAAAGACTTCGGCGGGCAACTCTGGCAACGCCATTCGCCTTGCAGAGCGCTGCAACCGAGCGGCATTGGCGGTTGGCCTGAATGTCCAAATCGATCCATCTTGGTGCCGATACGCCTTGATTCCCTCAAAGATTTCTTGGCCGTAGTGCAGCACGGAGGACGAGGGGTCCATCATGATTGGGCCATAAGGGATCACCTCGCCAGAGTGCCACCCTTTACCCTCTTCCCAGACCACGACAACCTGGTGATCTGTGAAGTGGGTTCCAAAGGTTGGGTTTTCGATCAGGGCTTCGCGCTCTTGATCGGGCACCGGGTTTGGGTTCTTGGTGAGATTGAATTCCATAGCTGCCTAAATCATTTCCAGGATCGCTTTAGCCACCTGATCCGTTGAGCGACCCTTTTGGGCGCTCGCGAGATCCTGGGCTACAGCCTGAGTAATTTTTGATGCGGCCTGAGTGTGGCCGAGCGTTTCCGCCAGTAATGCCGCGGAAAGGATTGCCGCGGTTGGATCTGCCAGGTTTTTTCCAGCAATGTCTGGTGCCGAGCCATGGACGGGTTCGAACATGGACGGATAGGCACCGGTTGGGTTTAGATTAGCGGATGCGGCCAGCCCTATGCCACCTGTTACCGCAGCCGCCAGGTCGGTGATGATGTCACCAAAGAGGTTGTCAGTCACAATCACGTCAAAGCGCTCGGGCGATTGCACCATGTGAATGGTTGCGGCATCAATGTGCAGGTAATCGTGAGTGACCGCGGGATACTTCTGAGCAATCTCCTGAACCAGGCGCGACCACAGCGAACCAGAGTGAACCAAAACGTTGGTTTTGTGAACCAGAGTGACGTGCTTTCTTTCCCTGCGCTGCGCTAACTCGAAGGCGTATTCGACAACCCTTCGAACTCCAAAGGCGGTGTTGACAGAAACCTCGTTGGCAATCTCCTGATCGGTACCAACACGAATTGCACCGCCGTTACCCACATATGGACCCTCGGTGCCCTCTCGGACAACGACGAAGTCAATCTCTCGACCCTCGCCAAGCACTGAGGCGACCCCCGGATAGAGCTTGGATGGGCGCAGGTTGACGTGGTGGTCAAAGGCGAAGCGAAGCTTGAGCAGTAGCCCGCGCTCCAAAACACCCGATGGCACTCGTGGATCCCCAATAGCACCAAGCAAGATTGCATCGTGATTTCTAAGCTGAACCAAATCCTGCTCGGTTAGCGCCTCGTTGGTCGCTAGATAGCGATCTGATCCGAGATCGTAATTGGTCACCTTGAGCTCGACACTTTGCCCAAGGGCCTTGTCGAGTGCAGCTAGTGCAACGGATGTGACTTCGGGTCCAATGCCATCTCCAGCGATGACAGCTAGGTTTAGGGTGCTCAATTTTTGCCTCACAGGTTGACTAAGACAACCCTATTGGCTTTTGGTGACCGAGCCCTTCAAAATAACGTCGATAGCCACGTGTGAAACACCGTCTTTTTCAACTTTTCGACTGACCTCGAAGACCTCGGGTTCACTCAAGTTCTGGTTTGCCCAAACCAAGAGCTCCGCTGGCGAGGGCAACACCTCGGACATTGGTGGACCACCAAAGCCCTCCGTGAGGTTGCGCTTAGCGTGAAAGACGCCAAACACAGTCGCACCTGGATTCAGCTGAGACACGGCATTGGTTAGGGCTTGAGATAAATCCTGGATAGGCATTTGCAAGTATGCGATTACAAGTAGGTCCGCAGCTAAGTTGAACTTGGCGCTGAGTGCATTTGCCTCGGTGGCAACGCAACTAGCGGTTAGCCCATCGCGCTCAGCCCGCTCTAAGAATTTTGCCAGTGCAACTTTGGAGATCTCGACGTTCTCGACCTGCCAGCCACGGCTTGCGAACCAAAGCGCATTGCGGCCTTCACCACCGGCGAGGTCGACCATCTTGGAAGGTGCTAGCGATGCCAGATGCTGGACTACAAATTGATTTGGCTCCAAAGACCAAACAAGCTCCTGGGAGGCATAACGCGCATCCCAAGAGCTTGCCTCAGAACTATGGTCTGACAACCGCTAAGCCCAGCTGGTTCGATGCATTGGCAACGGCACCGCCGTTAACCAGCTCGCCACTAAAGCCCATGTCGCGCATGATGTCTATCGCTTGGCCAGCACGGTTACCCGAGCGGCAGTAAATGTAGTAATCAGCGCTTGGGTCCAGCTTCGAGATCTCGTCACGGAAGTCTGCATCCGCAATCTCGATCAGAACCGCACCTTCTAGGTAACCGGAGTTCCACTCTTCAACAGTGCGAACATCGATAACGGCTGCGTAGTCTGCTGCGTTCATTGGCTCGGCCTCAGCACATGCGGTGAGAGACGAAACCGCGAAGAGCGCGACGATGCTAGCGATTGCAAACTTTAGAAACTTGTTCAATGTAGTGTCCTTTCAGATACCCCCTAGGGTATGTGCTACAGTATCGAAAGTCAAGCCAATCAGGGAGCGTGCCATGCAAATTCCACAACAAGAGCTAGAGGCGATCAAGAAGCGTCTAGCTAGGGCCCAGGGTCAACTTGGGGGAATCCAAAAGATGTTGGAAGAAGGTCGCGAGTGCACCGATGTTCTGATGCAGCTCTCAGCCGCGCAGTCCGCCATAAGCCGTGCGGCCTTCGCGCTGATAACAACCGGCATCACACACTGCAGCTCTGACGAGCAGGGCCAAGAAGATTTGCGCAAGCTTGAAAAAGCATTTTTGTCACTGAGCTAATAAGAAAAGAGGAACGATGGCTCACGAAGTATCAATTGAAGAACTTGAGGCTGCTATCACTACGGGTGAATATGTGGTCGATGTCAGGGAGGCCTGGGAGTTTGAATCAGGACATGTGCCAAATGCCCACCACATTGCCCTGAACTCGATTCCCGATCAGCTGAGCGAAATGCCAAAAGACGCCAAAATCTGGGTCATTTGCCAATCCGGTGGTCGCTCGATGACTGCTGCGAATTATCTTGAGGCCAATGGCTTCGATGCGGTTTCGGTTGCAGGTGGCACTGGCAGTTGGATTGGCGCCGGCAAGAGTGTTTCTTTTGAGGTGAGCCTCTAATGGGTCTTTTCGACATCTTCAAGAAGAAATTTGAAACCGTTGCTCCGCAAAAAGCCAAGGAGCTCCAGGATGAGGGCGCCGTGCTGATTGACGTGCGCGAATCACACGAATACCGCTCGGGTCACGCACCTGGAGCGAAGCACATTGCTCTTGGTGTGATCGAGCGCAGGCTCAAGGAGATTCCAAAAGAGCGTCAGATTCTAGTGATTTGTCAGTCAGGAATGCGCTCCTCTCAGGCTGCCAAGGTCTTGGCCTCAAATGGCTATCAGGTAGTGAATGTTTCCGGTGGCATGACCAACTGGCAGCGTTCTGGATTGAAGGTAATTAGGTAATGAAGGTTCTAATTGTTGGTGGCGTAGCTGGCGGAATGTCTGCCGCCACAAGACTCAGAAGACTAAGGGAAGACGCTGAAATCATCGTCTTCGAACAGGGTCCACACGTCTCCTATGCAAACTGCGGCTTGCCATATCACATCGGTGAGGTGATCCCTCAGGAGAAGGACTTGCTGCTGCAGACACCTAAATCGCTGCACGATCGCTTCCGTCTAGATGTCAGGGTGAACAACAGGGTTGAGAGTATTGACCTTGAGAACAAAAGCGTCACCGTTTCGAACCTGGCAACTGGAGAGAGCTACCAGGAGAGCTATGACAAGCTCATCCTCTCAACCGGAGCCAAGCCAAGAATGGTTCCGATCCCGGGTCTTGAAAGAGCACACGTCCTCAGAGACGTGCAGGATGCTGTCAAGATAAAGGAGCTGGTTGACCAGCAAACGATCAGAAGTGCGGCCATCATTGGGGCCGGCTTCATTGGAGTCGAGCTAGCTGAGAACCTTCAGCACCGTGGAATTGAAACCACGATTGTGGAGTTCCGCGAGAACATCCTGCCTCAGTTCGATCCAGAAATGATCGAGCCAATGCAGCAGGTGCTGGTTGAAAACGGAATCAAGCTGGCACTCAACGCCGAGACCGAAGAGGTCCTGACGGACACCCTAAAACTAAAGGATGGTCGGATCATCCCAGCTGACCTGGTGGTTGCGGCAATCGGCGTGGTGGCCGACAACAGACTCGCGATTGACGCTGGACTCGACATCGGCTCAGCAGGTGGCATCCTGGTCAACGATCAAATGCAAACCTCGAATGAGCACGTCTACGCCGTTGGAGATGCCGCCGAGAAGACCAGCTTGATTACCGGTCAGAACCAGATGATTTGGCTTGCAAACCTTGCAAACCGCCACGGTCGACTAGTAGCGGACGTGATTGCCGGAGAAGATGTGAAGGCGAGGCCTTCGATCGGCACCGGAATCATCGGTGCCTACGGCATGGCTGCCGCATTGACGGGAATCACCGAAGGCCTAGCAAAGCGCATGAACATCCCCCACCAGATCATTCACCTGCACCCAAGCAACCACGCCGGCTACTACCCAGGTGTTGAGCGGGTTAGCCTAAAGGTGCTTTTCGACCCAGAGACCGGCAAAATCCTGGGAGCCCAGGGCATTGGTCGCGATGGGGTCGATAAGCGAATGGACGTCATTGCAACCGCCATCTATGCCGGGCTAACAATCGATGACCTGATGAACCTAGAGCTCTCCTATGCCCCTGCCTTTGGTTCCGCGAAGGATGCCATCAATCAAACCGGTTATGTCGGCAACAACGTCAGAACTGGCAAGACTGAGAACATTCAGTGGCATGAACTTAAGGCCGCCCAAGATGAGGGTGCCCTCGTGGTTGACGTGAGAACTGATGGCGAACACCAAAGTGGCAACATTCCAAACACCAAGTCCATCCCGGTTGACGTCCTGCGTGAAAATGTCGAAGAGTTGCGTGGCAAAGATGTGATTGTCACCTGTGCCGTTGGCCAGCGCGGTCATACCGCAGTGCAGTTACTTCGCGGCTATGGCATTAGGGCTAGAAACCTAGATGGTGGCTACTCCACTTGGAGAACCGGAATGGATGCCAAAGCTCGAGTAAGTGAGTGAGATAAGGGCTCTGAGGGAAACTTTTTCCACCGGGGCTGCTAGAGCTCTGCCGCTCCAAACGAGACGGCGAATCTGACGCACCAAATTGATACTGAAGAAAAATCACTTAGGTCTACCTCTGCTGGGATCTCATAGTTCTGATCACCAAGATTTCCCTTCAGTTTCCCAAGGCTGAGAAACCTCCCATCATCAAAGACCCTCCAGCCATCAAGACCCTCAATCACTGGTGCGTCGCTAAGCCAGACTTCAAGATCCGGTCCATCACTCGTGTCCAGGTTCTCTATTCGAAGAATCCTCTCACCATTCTCGAGCTCTAGGACTAACAATTTTCCAGAGGTCTCGTACTCATGTGAGATGAAGCTTCCCTCGTTTAGAACTAATGGAAACTGTGAGGCCTCCTCCTTGTCAGCGTTTTGGCTTGATTGTGCCCGCTGGGAGCTGCTTGGCAGCAAGGCTTTCGGTGGGGCCGCATCACTTTGAGATTCGACCGAGGAGGTCGGGATCGAGTCCGCAACATATGTGTTTGTGAACAGGCGCCAAGGTTGGAAGTACCAGGCTGCAATTACCAAAGCAATAGCTCCGAGAATCGAGAGTGCAACCGAGGTCTTTTGACTTCTAAACCGTCCCATGAAAGCAACTTATTCAAAGGAGCTGGTAGTGAACTGTGAATTATTAGTATTGCTCGACAAGCGATACCGCTCTTACCGTGTCGGCCTGAATAGCTTCGCGCAGCTGCTCCAGGACATCCGCTTCAACCGGTGAATCAATGGTGATAACGCTGAGTGCCTTGCCGCCCTTTTGCTGGCGAGCAATAGTCATGGCTGCGATGTTGATGTTTGCCTCGGCAAACGCCTTGCCATAGACGGCGACGATGCCGGGTCGGTCTTGGTAGACCATCACGACTAGGTTCTCGGCCATTGCAAGCTCAACGTCGTAGCCGTTGATTGAAACAATCTTTTGGTGGTGCTTGGGTCCAATCACCGTTCCACCGGCAGAGACAACGCTGCCATCAGAGAGC
>CBFIEQ010000040.1:0-9649 GCA_965661645.1 uncultured Aquiluna sp. | reverse complement strand
AAGATGGCAACCGACGTTGGAGTCGCAGCGGTTGAGATTCTTAGAGCGGTCACGACCCCTGGTGAAAGGGTGCTGGTAAACACCCCGGTCTACTCGTCCTTTTTTGGTTGGATCAAAGAGGTTGGTTGTGAAGTGGCCGATGCTCCATTGTTACTCGAGGGAGGCCGCTGGCAGCTTGATCTTGCTGCAATAGAAGAACAATTCCGAGATGGCGTGAAGGTTTACATGCTCTGCTCTCCGCAGAACCCGGTTGGAACCGTCCACACCGCTCAAGAATTGGCTCAGGTCGCAGCCCTTGCCAGGGAATATGGCGTGCTGGTTATTTCGGATGAGATCCATGCCCCGCTTTCGTGGGTGCCATTCACCCCATACCTAATGGTCTCTGAGGCTGCCGAGCAAACCGGTGTGACAATCACGTCAACCTCAAAGGCTTGGAACACTGCGGGGCTCAAGGCTGGTTTTGCGATCACTCAGTCTGATGCCGTGAGGCTGAGGCTAAAAAACTTGCCCGATGCGATGCAGTGGCGCAGTTCAATCCTCGGAGCTTTTTCGATTATCGCCGCCTATGACTATGGTGAAAAGTGGCTGGATGGCGTGATTGCAACACTTCAAGAGAATCTCACTCACTTGCACCACGAGATTTCGCGAGAGCTTCCCAAGGCACAGTTTTTTGACATGGAGGCGACTTATCTTGCCTGGATTGACCTATCCGATTACCGCGTGACAAACCCACAAAAAGTGATTCTGGATGAGGGCAAAGTTGCCGTGGTACCAGGGCAGGATCATGGCGGGGATCAATACCAGAGCTTTATTCGCTTCAACTTTGCAACCTCAAAGCCAAGGATTACCGAGGCAGTTCGGCGAATTGCCTCAGTGCTCGAGGGCTAGCAGCAAATCCTCTAGCAAATCCTCTGGGTCCTCGAGGCCAACCGAAAGCCTCAGGGTTGAATCGCTGATGCCGAGCTTGGCTCTTGTCTCAGGATCGAGCCTGTAGTGGGTGGTGGTCGCTGGGTGAGTGATCAACGAGCGGGAATCTCCCAAGTTATTTGAGATGTCAATCACTTCAAGCTTGTTGATCAAGCTGAACGCATCTTCTTTTGAACCCGCAAGCTCAATCGCAATGGTGGTTCCACCACCGCTCATTTGCTTTTTGGCGAGGTCATAGTCGGGGTGTGATTCAAGGTGTGGGTAGAGAACCCGCTTCACGCCCTTTGTCTCAGAGACCTTTTGGGCAAGGTAGTGGGCGGATTTTGTCATCTGGTTGATGCGAAGCTCATAGGTTTCTAGTGACTTCAAAAGCACCCAGGCATTGAATGCACTCATAGTCGGGCCGGTGTGACGGGCAAAGAGCCTCACGGTCTCGTTGATGTATTGGCTCGAACCCAATATCGCCCCACCTAGAACACGACCCTGACCGTCGATGTGCTTGGTTGCCGAGTACATCACAGCATCGGCGCCCAGTTCGAGTGGTCTTTGCAACAGGCCGGTTGCCATGACGTTGTCGACAATCAGCATTGCTCCGGCCTTGTGAGAAAGATCGGCGATCATCGCAATGTCCAAAACCTCAAGCAGCGGGTTTGAGGGAGTCTCGATGAAAACCAGCTTGGTTTTTTCCGAGAGCGCTCTTGCCCAGGCTGCTTCAGAGTTTTCTTCGACTACGACAACCTCTATGCCCCAACGCGGAATGAACTCTGTTAGGACGACAAAACAGGAGGTGAACATTGCCCTTGAAATCACAACGCGGTCGCCTTGTGAGACAACGGACGCAACAGAGGTGAACATGGCAGCCATGCCGGTGCCGGTCGCAATCGCAGCTTCCGCTCCCTCCATCAGCGCGAGACGCTGCTCAAACATCTGCACCGTCGGGTTAGAAAACCTCGAGTAGACGTGGTGGTCTTCAGTTTGCGCAAAAGCTCCCTCGGCCGCCTCCGCGCTTGGGTAGGTGAAGCCAGAGTTCAAAAACAACGCCTCTGAGGTTTCCCCAAAGCCGGTTCGAGTTAGCTCGCCTCGAACCGCCATGGTCTGATTCTTGAGCTCGCGCTTTGATCTCTGAGCGCTCGGCGAAACATAACCCCAAGGTTTAGATGGTCTTGTCATAGCTCTAAAAGATACCGCCCTGAGCTAATCTTTGGGGGTGTCAGATCAAGTAGTTCAACTAGCTAGCCGACTTTTTCAGAAACATGGGCTGATCAACTACTCGTTTGGTTTTGATAGAGCCGTCCGAAGAGCCGGGCTTTGCAACTACACCCAGAAGCGGATCACACTCTCAAAGCACTTTGTGGCGAGTGCCGATCTGGATGCAATCGAGCAGGTTCTGCTGCATGAGATCGCTCACGCTTTGAGCGGGCAGAGTGCTGGGCATGGAGTGCTTTGGAAGAAAAAGGCTAGTGAAATTGGCTACCGGCATCAAAAACTATCGGGTGAAGAGATTTCCAAATCCGTGGCTAAGTGGGTGGGGAGTTGCCCCAACAATCACACTCACTATCGAATGCGAAAACCGACAAGGCCGCTGAGCTGCAAGCACTGCGCGCCCAGGTTCTCTAGGGCCTACCTAATCAGCTGGACTACCAGGTAGGGCCAATGATTAGCGAGCTGATGATTGCGCCGGCCAAAAAGTTCAGCCATATGAAGCGCTTCCAACCTCGGTTCGCGCGCTCGCAGTTTTGATCATCAATGTTCCACTCTCGGCCCACCACGAACAGGTAGGGAAGGGCGGCTAGAAAAGCCCAGGAATACCTATCGCCAATGAACAACGTCAAAACACCAGCAATCACATAGCCGACCATGGCCAAACGGACAGTTGCCCTAGCTCCGAGCACGGTTCCAATTGAGGAGATGTTTGCCTCACGGTCTGCCTTGATGTCCTGCACTGCACCAAAAGCATGAGAGGCCATGCCCCATAGGAAAAACCCAAGCACTATCAGCACCAGGGTCTGGTCAGCGATGTCACCACCGGCGAGCGAGACACCATAAACCAGTGGCCCCACGAAGTGAGTTGCGGAGGTGAGTGAATCCAAAAACGGAATCTCTTTGAAGCGAAGATATTTCAGCGAGTATGCCAGCACGCTAAATAGCACCACCGCCAAAATCACATTTGCCTCGGCGTCACCTTTCAGGGCTAGATACCAGACAAATGGGACCGGCAAGTGAAGTGCAACCAGCAGAACACCTAGGTGATACTTGGGCTCAAGAAGAGCACCCTCAATGCCACCTTTTCTTGGGTTGCGAAGATCTGACTCATAATCAAAGACATCATTCACCCCATACATGAGGAGGTTGTAGGGGATGAGAAAGAACAGGCTGCCAATAATCAGGCTGGCATCCACATCGCCCGCCACCAGAAAGTAGCCAGCGGCAAAAGGGAATGCGGTGTTGATCCAAGAGATTGGCCTCGAAGACCAAAACAGCTTTTGAATCACAGTTTTGTCCTAAACAAGTTGAACAGCGATGGCACCAAAACTAGTGCCACTGCGGTGTAAGCGAAATCCTCAATCGGTGCATAGAGAATCTTGACACCCAAAAGCAGATCATCGTCATAGGCAACAATGCCGGTTCCGATGATGACGTTGTCAAAAATCGCGGTCAGGGTGAACATCAAAATGGCTGCAAAGCCAAGCGGCCGGATGTTCAGCCACCGCCGCATTAGAACTGCGTAGATGGCAAAGATTCCCAGCACGATGATTGTGAGTAGCGGATAGCTCACTTTTTCACCCGCTTTGCAAAGAACTGATAGGCAAGTAGGGCGTTATAGCTGAGCAGAATCAGGAAGAAGACCTCTTCCAGCGGGAGCTCCGGAGCCAAGGTGATACCGGTTAGGTGAGGGGCGTCTCCTCGAAAAAAGATGCCAAAGTGAATTCCAACCAAGTCCCAAACCAAAAACACCGCAACCGCTATGCCAATGCTCAACAGCGTCGGCAATGGGTAACGCTTCAGCGCAAGGTCGTGTTTGAAATCCAAGAGCCCTAGTCCCATGATCGAAAAGATCAGAGCGATTAGGTAGAGGTAGGGGACAAGCTCCATTACCTGATGCCCTTGAAGCTCTTTCTTGGCTTGAGTTCACCCTTGGTTGGGCCCGAACTTCGGTCATCGATTAGATGCTTATAAACCAGCTCAGCTCCAATCAAACACATCGGGAGGCCAATACCTGGAATGGTGTTGTGTCCGGTGTAGTAAAGGTTCTTTAGCTTCTTGGAGAAATTCTTTGGTCTAAAGAATGCGCTCTGCGTCAGGGTGTGCGCCATGCCCAGGGCCGTTCCACTCCAGGCGTTTAGTTCACTCTCAAAGTTCGCAGGCCCAACGGTCCTGCGAACCACGATGCGGTCTTTCAGGTCCGGAATCTCGCACCATTGAGAAATCTGATCCAAGATGCGATCCGCTTCTTTTTCGAATTCTGGATCGCCATCACCATTGATGCCACCGCGACCAATCGAGACATCGGCGGCAATCGGAACCAACACAAACAGGTTCTCATAGCCCTCTGGGGCCACGGTCTTATCGGTCTTTGATGGCATGCAAAGATAGAGCGATGCCGGGTTAGGAATCTTGCGCTTGCCGTCAGCTTTGTGGAAGACCTCGGCGAAGTTCTTTGACCAGTCCTTGGTGTACAAAAGCGTGTGGTGATCAAGCTCTGAGATCTTGCCCTTGATGCCCAAATACATCAGAAGTGCCGAAGGGCCTGGAACCTTTTTGTCCCACCAAGATTGTGGATAGGTCTGGTGCTCAGGCTCCAAAAGCTTCGTCTCGACGTGGTGCAAATCAGCCGAGGCGACAACGACATCTGCAAGGTGCTCAGTCTTGCCAACTTGAACACCAACTGCCTTTCCATCTTTCGACAAAATCTTGGTCACGGGGGATCCGGTGTAGATCTGGACGCCGTGGGCTTTGGCAAGTCGCTCGATTGCCTCGATTACCGTGTAGACACCGCCCTGTGGATAGAAAACACCCTGGTTCATGTCCACGTGTGTCATCAGGTGATACATGCTCGGAGTGTCATAGGGAGATGCTCCCAAGAACACTGCGGGGAAGTTCAGCATTTTTTTGAGGCGGTCATCTTTCACATACTCGCCAGAAAAGCTATAGAGCGATTTCAACAGCAGCTTCACAAACCTCGGAAGCTTTGCCAAGACCTCTGGCTGAACAAAGCTTCTGGCATCGCGGAAGTTTGTGTACAAAAAATGCTTTATTGATAGGTCATAGGCCTCTTTTGAGCTTTGCAGGTAACGCTCTAGTGCCTTACCTGCGCCAGGTTCAATGGATTCAAACAGTTCCTTGACGCCCTCGACGTTGTCGGGCATTTCCAATCTGTCATTCATGCCCTCATTGCGGGTTTGGTAGGCGGGGCTGAGTCGCTGCAGCTTGAGCTCCTCATCCGCGGTGGTGCCCATCAGGTTGAAGAACTGCTCGAAGGCATCTGGCATCAAATACCAACTTGGCCCCATGTCAAAGCGGAAACCATCTTTTTCCCAGAGGTAGGCCCTGCCGCCAAGCACATCCTTGGCCTCAAACAGCTTCACCTGCATTCCGGCTTTGGCCAAAAGGGCGGCGGAGGCCAGACCGGCGATTCCGCCTCCAACAACAACGGCAGTTTTTTGCATTAGGGCTTTGCTCCTAGGTAGGACTTGACTAGCAAGATCAGTTTCTTGAAATTGCTAACCGAGATTCGAGTGGAAATAAGTTCCGTTGCGCTGGTTTTTGAAATCTTTTCATTGAGCTCTTGAAACAAAAGTTGCGCTGCGGTTACAGCTCGTCTGGCGGCTGGATCCAGTAGCGGGAGCGTCTTGGCGGATTGCTCTAAGTCGTTTCTGATGTCCAGAACCAAGCGCTCTTTGGTTTTCTCATCAAAGCTCTCCACATTTACACCTGGGAAGTAGCTGCGGCCAAGTTTTTTGAAATCAGCAGCTAGATCTCTGAGAAAATTCACCTTCTGGAAAGCCGCCCCCAGTGCTCTAGCACCTTTGACCAGCGTCGTTTTTTCCTCTTTGGTGTATTGCCGGTCCTTCACGAAAACCGCCAAGCACATTAGGCCAACAACCTCTGCGGATCCGTAAACGTACTTATCAAACGAGGCCTGATCGTGCTCGGTGGCACTGAGGTCTTGGCGCATCGAATAGAAAAACGGCTCAACGATGTCTTTTCCTATCGAGACCTCTCTAGCGGTCTGTGCGAAGGCGTGAATCACCAGGTTTGTCGAATAACCAAGAGCCATGGCTCGATAGGTCTCTTGTTCGAACTCGTCGAGCATTGTGCCGGGATTCACTCCCGCTTCAGTTATGGCAGCCTCGGCTGCTGAACCATCAACAATCTCGTCAGCGACTCGAACCAGGGCGTAAATGTTCTCGACGTGTGGGCGGATTCTCTTACCGAGGATTCTGGTGGCAAGACCAAACGAGGTGGAGTAGCTGTAGATGACCTCTCGTGCAGAGCGATGCGCGGCCTGCGAATAGAGCGATAGACCCGTTGGGCTATGGGTTGTGTCTTCTATTTCCACCCCTTCAGGCTACCGCCTCAGAGAAACTATGATTGAAGCTATGCCAAATCCAATGAAGCCCCGCTCATTCGAAGTTACCGACGGTATTGAGCGCGCAGCTGCGCGCGGAATGCTCCGAGCAGTGGGAATGGGTGATGACGACTGGGAGAAGCCACAAATCGGCATCGCCTCGAGCTGGAACGAGGTCACCCCTTGCAATCTCTCGCTAGATCGCCTGGCTAAGGCAGCTAAGCAGGGTGTCCACCAGGCTCATGGGTGGCCTATGCAATTTGGAACCATCTCCGTCTCCGATGGCATCTCAATGGGCCACGAGGGAATGCACTTCTCCCTGGTTAGCCGCGAGGTAATTGCCGACTCGGTTGAAACCGTCATGCAGGCCGAGCGCCTGGATGGTTCCGTGTTGCTTGCCGGCTGTGACAAGTCACTACCGGGAATGCTCATGGCAGCAGCTCGCCTAGATCTCGCTTCAGTCTTTCTTTATGCGGGATCAATTGCTCCGGGTTGGGTGAAGCTAACCGATGGAACCGAGAAGCAGGTCACCATCATTGATGCCTTCGAGGCGGTGGGTGCTTGCAAGGCCGGAAAGATGAGTGAAGAAGACCTTGGTCGCATTGAGCGTGCCATTTGTCCAGGCGAAGGTGCATGTGGCGGAATGTATACCGCTAACACCATGGCTTCCATTGGAGAAGCCCTTGGAATGAGCCTTCCCGGATCTGCCGCTCCACCATCTGCAGACCGTAGGCGTGATGTCTGGGCCCACCGCTCGGGGGAGGCTGTGGTGAACCTAATCGCAAAGGGCATCACCGCTCGCGACATCATGACTAAGGAAGCATTCGAGAACGCCATTGCCGTTTTGATGGCATTTGGTGGATCTACCAACGCCGTTTTGCACCTGCTTGCAATTGCTCGCGAGGCCGAGGTTGATTTGCAGCTCGAGGACTTTAACCGGATCTCAGACAAGGTTCCACACCTCGGAGACCTAAAGCCATTTGGTCAGTTCGTGATGAACGATGTTGACCGCGTGGGCGGTGTCCCGGTTCTGATGAAGGCGCTGCTGGACGCAGGTCTGATGCACGGCGATGTGATGACCGTAACCGGCAAGACCTTGGCCGAGAACCTGGCGGACATCGCGCCACCAGACCCAGACGGCAAGATCATCCGCGCGATGAACAACCCGATTCACAAGGTTGGCGGCATCTCGGTGCTGAAGGGAACCTTGGCACCTGAGGGTGCAGTTGTGAAGACAGCTGGTTTTGACCTTGAGAAGTTTGAGGGTCCAGCCAGGGTATTTGACCGCGAGAAGGCGGCAATGGATGCGCTTTCCGAGGGCAAGATTGGTGCCGGAGATGTGGTTGTCATCCGCTACGAGGGCCCTAAGGGTGGACCGGGAATGCGCGAGATGTTGGCCGTCACCGGAGCGATTAAAGGTGCGGGATTAGGTAAAGATGTCCTACTATTGACCGACGGCAGGTTCTCGGGCGGCACAACCGGACTGAGCATCGGCCACGTCGCACCAGAGGCTACCGATGGCGGACCAATAGCCTTGGTACAAGATGGAGACCTTATTCGGGTTGACATCGAGGCTCGATCCATTGACCTACTCGTCGATGCCAGTGAGCTGGAAGCCAGGAGACAGAACTGGCAACCATTGCCCCCGCGTTACACCCGCGGAGTTCTTGGCAAGTACACGAAACTATTCCGTTCAGCCGCAGAGGGCGCCTACTGCGGTTAGACCGCAGATATGTAAGAAGGATTTAATGGCTACAGAAACCCTGACCGGGGCTCAAGGCATCATTCGCTCACTCGAGATGCTGGGCATTGACACGGTCTTCGGTCTGCCCGGTGGAGCAATCTTGCCCACCTATGACCCGCTGATGGATTCTCAAAAGATTCGCCACATCTTGGTTCGTCACGAGCAGGGTGCGGGTCACGCCGCAGAGGGCTATGCGGCTGCCAGCGGCAAGCTCGGTGTCTGCATTGCAACAAGTGGACCTGGAGCAACCAACCTGGTTACCCCAATAATGGACGCCATGATGGACTCGGTTCCGCTTTTGGCAATCACAGGTCAGGTCAACTCTCACGCAATTGGCACTGACGCCTTCCAGGAGGCCGACATCGTCGGCATCACGATGCCAATCACCAAGCACAGCTTTTTGGTTACCAAGGCCGAGGACATCCCGGGTGTGATCGCTGCGGCCTACGAGCTAGCAACCACCGGAAGACCAGGACCGGTTTTGGTTGACGTCGCCAAGGACGCGCAGAATGCGAAGTTCGAATTCTCCTGGCCACCAAAGATTGATCTTCCCGGCTACAAGCCGGTCACCGACCCACACGGCAAGCAGGTTCAGGCAGCTTCGGAGCTGATTTTGCAGTCCGAGAAGCCAATTCTTTATGTTGGCGGTGGAGTTATTCGTGCTGGAGCACACAAGGAGCTAATGAAGCTTGCCGAGTTGATTGGCGCTCCGCTCACCACCACCTTGATGGCTCGCGGTGCATTCCCAGATTCACACCCGCAGCACCTGGGTATGCCAGGCATGCACGGCACAGTGCCAGCGGTGACCGGTCTGCAAAAGGCTGATCTTTTGATCACGCTCGGCGCTCGCTTCGATGACCGAGTCACCGGAGATATCAAGAGCTTTGCCAAGGGTGCAAAGGTTATTCACGTTGACATCGACCCCGCTGAAATCGGCAAGGTGCGTCACGCTGATGTGCCAATCGTGGGCGATGCCAAGGTCGTCATTGGCATGCTCTACGAAGAGCTCAAGAAGCAGCTCGGCACCAAAAAGCCTGACTACTCGGCTTGGTGGGAGTTTTTGAACGGGCTTCTGGAGAAGTACCCGCTGGGCTACAACGATCTTGACGATGGCAAGCTTGCTCCGCAGTATGTGATTGAACGCATTGGAGAGCTCTCAGGACCAGAGGCAATTTTCGCAGCCGGTGTTGGTCAGCACCAGATGTGGGCAGCTCAATTCATCAACTATGAGCGCCCTAACTCCTGGCTGAACTCCGGAGGCGCCGGAACCATGGGCTACTCAGTTCCAGCTGCCATGGGTGCGAAGGTTGCTCAACCCGAGCGCTTGGTTTGGGCAATTGATGGCGATGGCTGTTTCCAGATGACCAATCAGGAGCTGGCGACCTGTTCAATCAACAACATCCCGATCA
>CBFIEQ010000039.1:0-10394 GCA_965661645.1 uncultured Aquiluna sp. | reverse complement strand
CGAGTTGGTGCAACCAACGATGACATCACTCAGATTGACGTCATCTTGAATGCCGACCCCGAGTCGCAATCGGCCCTTGAACTCATTCGCGAGATGCGAGTGGCGCTGGATGATCTACCCGAGGGGACAATTGCATTGGTTGGTGGCCAAGATGCCACCACCTTGGATGCTCAGGACGCTACAGAGCGAGACCAGCTTTTGTTGGTGCCTTTGATTCTGATCTCGGTGTTCTTGATTTTGATTTTGTTGCTCAGGTCTTTGCTAACGCCGATCTTGCTTTTGTTGGCAGTTGTTGGCTCGTTTTTCTCTGCGGTTGGAGCTAGCTGGTTGGTCTTCCAGAACATCTTTGGCTTCCCAGCGCTTGATTTGACCGTGTTTATCCTGGCGTTCTTGTTCCTGGTTGCTCTGGGTGTCGACTACTCAATCTTCCTAGTGACGCGTGCTCAAGAGGAGGCGAGAACGCTGGGGACTCGCGAGGGCATGCGTAAGGCACTCGGCGCCACCGGCGGCGTTATTACCTCAGCCGGTATTTTGCTGGCAGCAGTGTTTGCGGTCCTAGGTGTTTTGCCACTAATTGCATTGGCCCAGGTCGGAACTATTGTTTGCATCGGTGTCTTGCTCGACACCCTCTTGGTGAGAACGGTTATCGTGCCTGCGATGGCCTTCAAGCTTGGTGCCAAGTTCTGGTGGCCAAGAAAAGAATTTGCCGACTAAACCCTGAGCCAAACGGTTTGATTCTCCCTCAGCAATTCTGTTTGTTGTGGGTCTGAGGAAACCAAGAGTTCTCCGAAGGGCAGCTCAGTGTCCTCACCAAAGTTGTGAATCACAATCACGTCTTGGTTTTGGTAGCTGAGTAGATCACCTTTGGCAACCCAATCAAAAGAGCCCTCACCAAGAGATAGCTCTTTGCGGAGCCTGAGAGATTTTTTGTAGAGATTCAACGTTGAAGACTCGTCGAGTTCCTGGATATCTCTAGCGAGTGCCTGATAGCCATTTGGCTGCGGGAGCCAACTGGACTCACTAGGCCCAAAGCCCATGCTTGGTGTTGCTGCCTCCCATGGCAATGGCACTCGGCAGCCATCTCTACCTACCCGTTGGCCATTGGTTCTAAAAAAGGTCGGATCTTGGCGAAACTCAGGTTGCAGCGTGGTGTGTTCTGGCAGCCCCAGCTCCTCGCCCTGATAGATATAGCTGGCGCCTGGCAGGCCGAGCATGAAAAGTGTTGAGGCTCTGGCCAGGGTTAGACCAAGTTCCGAATCAGGTTGTTCGTTATCCGGACCAATGCCATCGGAGGCGGTTGCTCTGCCGTAATCGCCGCCAAATCTGGATGCGTGTCTGATTACATCGTGGTTGTTTAGCACCCAGGTGCTGGGTGCCGCTACCGAGTCAAAAGCCTCAAAGGATTCGTTGATTGCCGCTACTAACTTTTCTTGGTCCCAGCCTGCATCTAGGAACCTGAAGTTGAACGTCTGGTGGAATTCGTCGGGTCTCACCCAGAGCGCCATAAAGCTCAATGGAAGCACGTAGGCTTCCCCGCACATTGCCCGATCGCCCGGGTAGCTATCAAGGATCTTGCGCCAGGATCGAAAAATCTCGTGAACCGAATCTTGGAACCACATCGGGGGAGACTCGCGACCTTCGATGAACCCAGCACCCGCTTCATCAACGTAGGGGTGGTTTGGGAGACCTTGCGCCTTAGCCATCGCATGCGGCTGGTCCACTCTGAAGCCGTCCACCCCGCGATCGAGCCAGAACCTAAGAATGTCTTCAAACTCATCTCTGACTACCTGGTTCTCCCAGTTCAAATCAGGCTGTGACGAATCAAACAGGTGACAATACCACTGACCATCTTGGACCCTTGTCCAGGCAGGACCGCCAAACATTGACTGCCAGTTGTTTGGTGGCAGCTCACCATTTACCCCCAGCCCATCCTTGAAGTGGTAATACGAACGCTCAGGTGAATTTGGTGCTGCATTTAGTGCTCTTTGAAACCACTCATGCTGATCTGAGGAGTGGTTGGGAACCAAGTCAATCATGACCCTTAGGCCCAACTCATGCGCCTTCTCAAGCATTTCATCGAAGTCTTCCAGGTCGCCGAATAGCGGATCAACGTCGCGATAGTCACTGACGTCATATCCAGCATCTTTCTGTGGTGAGCGATAGAAAGGGCTGAGCCAGATTGCGTCAACGCCGAGCTCCTTGAGTTTCTCTAAGCGCCTTGTGATGCCCCTTAGATCTCCCATGCCATCGCCGTTATGGTCGGCGAAGGAGCGTGGGTAGATCTGGTAGATGACCCCAGATCGCCACCACTCAGACCCGGGGGTTGGTTCGTGCAGTGGCATCTAGAGCTTGATCCAAACGACCTGATCAGATTCCAACTCTCCAGAGGAGGTATCGTTTTGCGAGCTCAATAGAACCTCACCAGCAGGAATCTTGATGTTTGGCCCAGTGAAGTTTGCCAGCACCAAGATTCCTGAGTTCACATAGCCAAGCGTGTGTGAAGTTGTGGACTCTTTGTGCCAAGCGAAGTCCCCATGGCCCAGTGCAAAGTGCTTTCTTAGCTTGAGCATCTTTTTATACTGCTCGAGGGTAGAACCCTCTACCCCGTGCTGCTGATCTCTTGAATACTCACCGTATTGAGCTGGCTGCGGCAGCCAGCTTTGACCAGAGTCACTGAAGCCAAACGCCGGCTTGTCTTTCTCCCAGGGGATTGGGACTCGGCAGCCATCTCTTCCAACCCGTTTGCCATTGGTCCTGAAGTAGGTCGGGTCTTGGCGGTGCTCACCCCCGAGGGAGGTGTGCTCAGGCAGGCCGAGCTCCTCACCCTGGTAAATGTATGCACCACCTGGCAAGCCAAGCATGAACGCGGTTGCAGCCCTTGCTCTTCTCAGGCCAAGTTCGGTGTTTGGCTGCTCGTAGTCGGGACCGATGCCATCGCCTTGCTTGGGAATCTTGTCATAGGCCATGCGAGTGGCGTGACGAATCACATCGTGATTGGAAAGCACCCAGGTGCTAGGGGCACCAACTTTTCCAAACTCTTCGAGCGACTCATCGATCACTACCTCAAGCTTTTCTTTGTTCCAAGGGCTTTCGAGGTAGCCAAAGTTGAACGCCTGGTGGTATTCGTCTGGTCTGGTCCACTTGGCCATTCTGCTCAGTGGGAGAACCCAGGCTTCTGCAGCCATGATGCGCTCGTCATACTCGTCCAGAACTTCTCGCCACTCACGAATAATTTCGTGGACACCCTCTTGGCCCCAGAACGGGTGCGGGGTGACACGGTCCTTTGGCTTCTCGCCATCTTCACCGCTCATGGTGGAGTTGTTTTCCACAACGTCTGGAAGCCCCTCGGCCTTCACGAGCCCGTGTGCCACGTCGATGCGGAATCCGGCTGCTCCTCGGTCTAGCCAAAAGCGAAGAACTGATTTGAACTCTTCACGAACCTCGTGGTTGTCCCAGTTGAAATCGGGCTGCGAGGAGTCGAAGATGTGGAGATACCACTGGCCATCCTCAACTCTCGTCCAGGCTGGCCCGCCGAAAACCGACTCCCAGTTATTTGGTGGCAGTTCTCCATTTTCGCCTTTGCCGTCGCGGAACATATAGCGTTCGCGCTCTTTGGACCCCGGACCTGCCTTGAGCGCTGCCTGAAACCAGGCGTGCTCGCTGGAGGAGTGGTTCGGAACTAGGTCAACAATGATCTTGATGTCGCGCTTTTTCGCTTCTAAAACCAGGTTGTCAAAGTCTTCAAGGGTTCCAAAAAGCGGGTCAATGGCCTTGTAGTCAGAGACGTCGTAACCGGCGTCCTTCTGAGGGGATGCAAAAAATGGTGAGCACCAGATCGCATCAATGCCGAGTTCTTGCAGGGAGTCTAGGCGGCTAATGATTCCAGAGATATCTCCCATCCCATCGCCATTGCCATCGGCAAAGGAGCGCGGGTAGATCTGGTAGATGACTGCGGAGCGCCACCATTCTTGACCGAGCGTGGAGGAGTTGGAGGTTTGCGACATGGCTGAAAGCTTACGGGCGGAATCAAAGAAATGAGCAACGTGGTGCCAATGACAACTCACCGCCGTTAATTTGCCACTTTGAGTAATTTGTAAAAGGCTGTAAACGATTACAGAATTATCCCGCCTAGATTCCCGATGGCCTCGTTGTTACAAAGTTGTTATTTCTGTAAACGCTTACAAGTTTGACCAAAAAATGAATACCGCGTGAACTTGTAGCGCTTGTCTAATGCAGGCCAAATATCACTATTCAGACACTGAAAGGTGCTCCATTGAAATCAACTAAGCGCAGCCTGTTTGCCATAGGCGCTATCGCCGCTGCATCAGCGCTTGTTCTATCCGGTTGTGCCGCTTCTGAGGAAGCCGCAACCACCCCAACTGCTACTCAGACCACCGAGGCACCAGCTGAGCAGTCGCCAGCGATCGAAACCCTGGTGGTTTGGGTTGACGACAACGCTGCAAAGTCCCTCGAGGGTGTTGCAGCTCAGTTTGAGGCTGACACCGGCATTGCCGTTGAGCTTGTAATCAAGGAATTTGGTTCAATCCGCGATGAGGCGGCAACCGCAATTCCAACCGGTGAGGGACCAGACATGATGGTCGGCGCTCACGACTGGACCGGTCAGCTCGTTGCCGCTGGTGTCATCGCACCGGTTGAGCTTGGCGCAGCCCTTGATGACTTCCGCTCAAACGCTCTCGCAGCCTTCTCCTACGACAACGCGCTCTACGGACTGCCATTCGGTGTTGAGAACATCGCACTGGTTTGCAACAGTGAGCTTGTCCCTGAGCAGCCAGCAAGCTTCGAAGAGCTCGTCGACATCGGTTTCCAGGTTCAGCGAAACCCAGATGACCTGGACTCCTACCACATGTACTACTTCCAGACTTCTTTCGGTGCTCCCGTATTTGAGTCGAACGCTGACGGTTCTTACACCTCTGAGCTTGGCATGGCCGGCGAAGAGGGCTTTGCTTACGCTGAGTGGCTAGCTGAGTTCGGCCCGACCGCAAGCCTGATGGACTACGGAACCATCGAAGCCGGTGTAAAGGCTGGCGAGATTCCTTGCTGGATCACTGGCCCATGGGCAGTTCCTGGCATCGCTGAGGCTCTGGGTGAAGACGGATATGCCATCTACTCACTACCTTCGGTTGGTGGCGAGACTCCAAACCAGTTCATGGGAGCATTCGGCTTCTACGTTTCATCGCAGACCGAGGACCCACTGTATGTAAACAAGTTCCTCTCTGAGTACATTGCCTCTGAGGCGGTCCAGACCGAGATCTTCGAGGTTGGTGGCCGTATCCCAGCTCACATCGGTGCCCTTGAGGCAGCTGGTGACAACAAGATTGTTGCCGGATTCGGTGCAGCTGGTGCTAACGCAGCGCCAATGCCTAACATCCCTGCAATGAACTCGGTATGGGCTTCATGGGGTGCTACCCAGGCAGCAATCTTCGACGGCAAGGTAGATGCTCGCGAAGGTTGGCAGAAGATGATTGATGAGATCAACGCAGCAATTGCTGGCTAATCAAATCAACTAACGAAAAGGAGGGCGTCTAATCACTTAGGCGCTCTCCTTTTTCACTTCAAACTCTTCTGCAAGGAACAAAATGACAGAGCAAAAGCTTGGACTTGACTTTCGGTTACCCGAGGGGCGCAGGAAGAAAAGCACGACGCTAAACGATGGCGGGACACCATCGCTACTGGGCATTGTCATAAAGATTGTGCTGTTGGCTCTCGTAGATGCAGCGATGCTGTTTGCGGTCATGGTTCTGATTGGAAATCAGGACTACCTATTTGCCGGAGTGGTAACCGTTGTCACCATAATGATCAACTGGGTATTTCTCAGACGCGGAAATCTGCCGGCCAAGTACTTGCTCCCAGGGCTTTTGTTCATGCTGGTGTTCCAAGTTTTTGTGGTTGGCTACTCGGCTTACATTGCATTCACCAACTACGGCACAATGCACAACTCCGATAAGCCTGACGCGATTAACGCGCTGTTGTTGAACGGACAGACAAGAGTGGCCGAGGCTAGCGTCTACCCGCTTTCTGTTGTTGAAGCCCCAGATGGCTCACTAGCCTTTCTTGTGAGCTTCGAGGATGAGGCTGGAAATCAAGAGATCAAAGTAGGGCAAGCCAATCAAGTCTTCAGCCCTGCTGTTGACCCCCAATTCAATTCCTTGGGCAAGGCAGTTTCAGCGCAGGGTTACCAGGAGCTTTCCTTTGCCGAGGTGGTCGAGCGCCAGCAAGAGGCGCTTCGAATGCGGGTGTATCTGGAGGCTGATGTTGAGTCGAATTTCATCATGACTCCAGACGCCTCTCAGGCAGTCACCTTCAGGCCAAGACTTGATTACAACGAACAGCTAGACACCATGACTCGGGTGGAAGACGGCAAGGTCTTTTTCGATGCCGGCAATGGCATCTACACGGCTCAGGATGGCGAGGAGCTCGCACCTGGGTGGCGTGTGTTTATTGGCCTTGAGAATTTTGTTCGAGCGGTAACCGAGGATGGAATCAGGGGTCCGCTGCTCAGGGTAACGCTCTGGACATTTTCGTTTGCAATCCTCTCGGTCATCACCACCTTCGCACTTGGCCTGGGGCTTGCAATCTTGTTCAACGATGCAAAGCTAAGGGGTCAGCGCTGGTATCGAGTTGCAATGGTGTTGCCCTATGCCTTCCCGGGATTCCTCTCGGCGTTTGTCTGGCGGGCACTGATGAACGAAGACTTTGGATTCATTAATCAAGTTCTGCTCGGGGGAGCTGAGGTCGCTTGGCTCACCGATGAATTTTTGGCAAAGGTCTCGATTCTTATGGTGAACCTCTGGCTAGGGTTCCCCTACATGTTCCTGATCACAACTGGAGCACTGCAATCGATCCCGAATGAGTTGATGGAGTCGGCTCGAATCGATGGGGCAAGCCCATGGCAGCAACTCCGGTTGATCAAGTTGCCTTTGCTGCTGGTTTCAGTTGCTCCACTTTTGATTACCTCTTTTGCATTCAACTTCAATAACTTCTCCCTGATCTATCTGCTCACAGGGGGAGGCCCGAAAGACTTCGACGCAACAATCAATGTCGGTCACAGTGACATCTTGATTTCTATGGTCTACAAGATCGCCTTCTCTACCGGTGAAGGCAGGGACTTTGGTTTGGCATCGGCCTTCTCAATCCTGATTTTCTTCGTGGTCGGAACTATCTCCTACCTCTCCTTTAGAAGAACCAAGACCCTAGAGGATGTGAACTAATGGCTGAGATGACAAAGGCAGAGCGAACTGCCTACAAAGAGGCCCAAGCCAAGCTGACCGATGCCAGAAAGCAAACCTTTGGCAAGTGGGCAAAGACCAAGGGTTGGCGGCACGCGATTGGTTTGCTAGTTGTTGTTTACGCAATCTTCCCGATCATTTATGTGATTTCTGGTTCTTTTGCGAATGCAACTCAGTTCACCTCGAGCCTTTTCACATCCTTCACCTTGGACAACTATCGGGATTTGTTCAATGATCCTTACAGGCCTTTTGCAAACTGGTTTGTGAATACCCTTTTCATCTCAGGAACCGCTGCCATCGGGTCGGTTTTTCTCTCGGCGCTCGCCGCCTATGCATTCTCAAGACTTAGGTTCACTGGTCGCAGAGCTGGACTGCTCACCCTGATCCTGGTTCAAATGTTTCCTCAGCTTCTGGCATTGGTTGCAATTTACGCACTGCTGGTCGAGATCGGAAACGTGTTTCCGATCTTGGGAATCGGCTCGCAACTGGCGCTCATCATGGTCTATCTCGGCGGGGCGCTTGGCGCGAACACCTATCTGATGTACGGGTTTTTCAACACCATCCCCAAAGAGCTGGACGAAGCAGCCAAGATTGACGGTGCCACCCACACCCAGATTTTCTACGGCATCATTTTGCGGCTGGCAGCCCCAATCCTTGCCGTGATTGGCCTGCTGGCATTTATTGGCACAAGTTCAGACTTCATCTTGGCAAACATCATTCTCACCTCTCCTGAGTCGCGGACTCTGGCGGTTGGTCTTTACATGTATGTGTCTTCTCAGTTCGGACAAAACTGGACCGTGTTTGCAGCGGGGGCTGTCCTAGCAGCTATTCCAATTGTCGTTCTGTTTTTGTACTTGCAGAAGTACATCGTGTCGGGCCTAACCGGCGGCGCAGTGAAGGGCTAGTAGCGTTGTAGTCATGCCTCAACCTCTTGCCCTATTCCCCCATCACGACGGTTCCGCGCTTTATGTGGAGAACCAGCGTCCGAAGTTGATGGACAAGGTCAAGGTCAGGATTCGAATCCACGAGTCGATGGGCAAGATCAAGCAGGTTGTCGCAAGGCAATCAGATTCGGGAGAGGGCTTTCTAACCCCTAAGTTCAAGCCACTAATGCGCCGTCACGGCTGGGACTGGTATGAGGGTCAGATCATTATCTACAACCCCGAGGTTCACTATCGGTTTTTTATAGAACTCAAAAACCACGAGAGTTTTTGGCTAAATGCCGTAGGACTGCATGAAATCGATCAACCAGATCGCGATGACTTCAAGATCAACGTCTATAACAAGGTTCCGAGGTGGGCGACGGGATCGGTTCTGTACCAGGTTTTCCCAGACCGCTTTGCCAAAAGCGAAGAGGCTGATAAGCGAAAGCTTCCAGAGTGGGCAATACCTAAGGAATGGGGAGACAAGGTCATCGGCAAGGGCCCTGGCACCGCGGAGCAGCTATTTCGAGGAGACCTCAAGGGCATAGAAGAGCACTTGGATCACCTGAAAAAACTAGGTGCAACGATTCTGTATTTGACACCGTTTTTCCCTGGTGGCTCAAACCATCGCTATGACGCCTCATCTTTCAATGAGGTCGACCCGCTACTTGGGGGAAACAAGGCGCTCAGCTCACTTATCAACAAAGCCCACTCAATGGGGCTCAAGGTCATGGGTGATCTAACCGCCAATCACTCAGGGGATAAGCACGAGTGGTTTAGGGCTGCCTACGGCAACCCAAAAGCCCCGGAGAGTGAGTTCTACTACTTCTCAAATGGCAACAAGGCCTACGACTCCTGGTGGGGAGTGAAGTCACTTCCAAAGTTCAACTGGAACTCAAAAGAGCTCCGCAAAAGATTCATCGAGGGCAAGTCTTCTGTTGTCGCGAAGTGGCTAAAGGCCCCCTACGGTCTTGACGGTTGGCGCATCGATGTTGCCAACATGACGGGTCTGATTCGAGCCGATGATCACAATCGCGATGTCGCCAACACGATCAGGAAAACGATGGATGAAGTCAATCCGAACACCTTCTTGATTGGTGAATTCACCTCTGATGCGGCTAACCACATCGAAGGCGATAACTACCAGTCCACGATGACCTATTCCAATTTCACCAGGCCTGCTTGGCGCTGGCTCTGGAACCCAACTGACTCTCGCGATGAAGGCCAGGTTGGGGTCGGCAGAAAAGGAATCTCAGCCGAGCAATTTGTAGAGCTGCACAACCGGTTTGCCGGCATCTTCCCCTGGCACGTGCGCCTTCACAACCTCAACGCCCTCGACACCCATGACACTGGCAGATTCAAGACCTTTACGATCCCGGGTAGCCAAAGAGTTGCGGCCGGACTTCAGTTCACCTTCCCCGGAATCCCCATGATCTTTGCCGGTGATGAGTTTGGTCTTGATGGTCTAAATGGCGAGTACTCGAGGACTCCAATCCCTTGGAATGGCGAGCGTAAGAGCGATGCGACGATGATTGAGACCTACTCACGCCTTGCCCAGATTCGCAAAAAGCACCGTGCGCTTGTCGAGGGTTCGATGCGCTGGCTCTATGTCTCGAAGGAAGCGATGGTCTTTATTCGCGAATCCAAGACCGAATCGGTCTTGGTGATCGCATCCAGGGGCAAGGACCGCAAGGTTGAATTCCCCAAAGATGCGGTTGGCGGTGCGGAGAGCGCGGAGAACCTATTTGGAAACGGCAACCTAAGAGTTGTTGGCGGCAAGATTCGCTATGACGCCGTTGCACTCGATCTTCAGATTTGGCGGTTGCCGTCCGCGGTTCGCTAGTGCTAATCTTTTGCGGTTGCCTTTATGGATAACGCCCCGATAGCTCAGTGGTAGAGCACTTCCATGGTAAGGAAGGGGTCGACAGTTCAATCCTGTCTCGGGGCTCTCGAACTTTAGTGACTCGATCGCTAAGGCTCATGGCTGAGTAGCTCAGTTGGTTAGAGCGCACGACTCATAATCGTGAGGTCGCGGGATCGAGCCCCGCCTCAGCTACCATATCCCCTCCGAAGTCCAATTGGACTACCCTTTTGCCATGGTCAATCCAAATATCCAAGGCAAGCGTTATCCAAAGACCCCTGCCTACCATGTAGGCAGGGAAAAGGTTCGAGAATTTGCTCGTTCCGTATTTGCATCAAGAGAAAGTCTTGATATCGACTACGC
>CBFIEQ010000038.1:0-10422 GCA_965661645.1 uncultured Aquiluna sp. | reverse complement strand
TAGAGTCCTTGGTCTTTACAAGAGTCTTGTAAAGCTCGTGGCGCTTGCGGCCGTTTACATCGGCTTTAGTCGTCATTGGAAAGGTGACGCCCCAAGTCGTTGAGCAGTACTCTCCAATTGCGTCATCGTCTTTGAGCTCTTGCTTGAAAGAACCTGATGGGACGCCAAGGACTGTGAAGCCACGATCCTGGTATTTCTTTTGGAGCTCTTCGAGGGTTTCGTATTGCGGGCTTAGACCACAGCGCGATGCCACATTTACAACCATGACCACCTGGCCCGAGAATTCGCTAAGGCTCTTTACGGAGCCGTCCAACATGGTTAGGTCAATCGCTGTGTCAATCATGAATTGTGAAACCCAGTTCCAACCAAACTAATTTCCAATTCTCAAATACATCGCATCGAGTTGACCGACTCTTTGAAAACCCCTTGCCAGGTAGTAATCGGTGGCAGTGGGTTTTGGGTGAACCAACAAAAGTGCAACGCCAACATCTTTTGCAACAACAGTCGCTCTGGCGATCGCGTCGAAGAGGAGCCTCTTGCCAACTCCAAGTTTTTGAAAGTCGCTGGCAACGGCCATGCGCCCGAGCAAGATTGCCGGTATTGGATCAGGTGCAGAGTCTTCCCCCAGCGCACTCGCCTCGATGTCAATTGCCGCTGCGCTGAGGGTGTAAAAGCCGATTAGCTGACCTTGATTGTGCATGACGTGAGTTCTCGAGAACCCGGCAGCTTCGTTTTGCAATGCCTTGGTTCTAAACCAACGGTTTAGCTGTTTATCGCCGCAATCGAACTCAAGATTCGGCGCTGATAGCAGTGGGACTATTTTTCCCATGGCAGCTTCACGCTTCGCATCTTTTCAACTTCAGTCAGCTGATTCTGCGTCACTCCGTCAGAGAGTTGATCCATGAGGTAGTTGAAGTCTTCCCTTGGGAGGGTGAAACGCACCCCGTCATAGCGATCGTCCATGGCTCGCTCAACGGCAGCCATCACCATGAACTCGGTCCTTGTCACCCCGGCATGCTTGGCGGCATAGTCAATTGCTGCCTTTTGCTCTTGGGTGAGCCTCAGGTTCACAATTTCTGACTTCATGTGCGTTCCCATGCTTGAATGTGTATTCAATGTGTATACGTTATCGATTGTAGTCTTCATCCCCCTGATTGAAGTCGATATTGCTAAACCTTTGGCTTGATTTGTTTCAAGCTGTGAGTAACCGGCTCTTTTGGCGGGTTGTGGAGTGGCTAGCGATCAGCAAGTATCCGCATCGCCGCAAGTCTCGCGCCTAGAACGATGAAGCCCAGCGCAATGAATGCTGTGGCAATGATTAGCACGTAGGTGAGCATTCCAACCACCCCACCCTCGGAGTTCGGGTTGATGAACCAGTATGGCCACCAGCCATCTAGCAGTCCTCTAACGAGCGAGAATGCCAACCATGTCAGCGGATAGACAACCACCCACCAGGCCTTTTTCCAAGAGGGCTTGTAACCCCGAATGGAGATCAGGTAGTCGACCGCAATGAGGATAGGTGCGTAGGTGTGAATTACCAGGTTTGGAACCACGGGCCAGTCGTAGCCAACGTCTCTTGGGTCGATAGCGCTGTCACCCAGCAGCGCGTGATAAACCACGCCGACGATAATCATGCTCACGGTCGCAATTAGTCGGAAGGTGTGTAGCCGCTCTGACTCATCTTTACCTTGCAAAAGTGACAACCCGCTGAGCGCGAGCACGAAGCCGGCGAGGATCGAACTAGTTATTGAGAAAAAGGCAAAGTATTCAAAGGGTCTAAAAAGGTTTGCAGCTAAGCGATCTGAAACCTGCCAGAGCACGCTGCCCAACAAAGAAAGCCCAACGGCCAATCTGAAAACACCGAACGCACCTTTGTATAGCAAGTGAGACCCCTTAGTTCTTCTCTATGAATTCAATCACTGCTTTCGCGAACTCCTCGGGAGATTCTTCGTTTGGAAGGTGACCCGTTTTAGGGATAATCAAAAGCTCCGAGCCTGAAATAAGCCCTGCAACAGTCACCGAGTCGGCGGTTGGAACCACCTGGTCATTGTCGCCGGTCAGCACCAAGGTGGGAATCTTGATCTCTGCAAGACCATCTGAGACGCCAGTGTCTCTAGGCGCCTTGTTGAATTCCCAAAAGGCCTTTTCCCAGCCAGTCACCTTGAGTGGCTGGGTGTAGCCGGCAAGGGTTTCCTCGGTCACGCTCTCCGGATTGTTATAGCTCAGGTACAGAAGATCAAGACCACTGGTTGCAATCGAGGAAACCAATGCTGGGCCAATGTGGTTGATCTGTGGGATAGAGAATACCCAGTTCAACCAGGAGGGGCCTCCGCCGCCATTCAATATTGCCGGTGCATAGAGCACGCTGCCAGCCAGCTTCTCTTGGTTATCAACCGTGTAGGCCGCAGCCAAGTTTCCACCGGCAGAATGCCCAACGATGAAGACCTCTTTACCTTGACCAAACTCTGCAATCAGTTCATCCAGAACCTGAAGTTGACCCTCAGCGCCATAAGGATTCACATCCCAATTAGTTGGACGCTCTGTGAAACCAAATGCCGCACGGTCATAAGCGACTACGTGTCCCAAGATTGCTAGTGGTTCGAGGACTTCTTTATAGCTGTAGGCACTGGCTCCAAAGCCATGCATCAAGACAACTAGTCGCTCTGACTCTCGGTTCCCAGCTTCGACGTAGTGCACCTCATGGCCTGCAAGATCTATCCACTTTGACTCACCTTTCCAGAGTTCACTCGCCGCTTGCTCTTTGGTGAGAGTCCCCGAGGTGTTTACCGGAATCAAGAACGGGCCAATCAGCAAAACGCCTAAGAGGCCAAGGCCAACCCACTTGATAATTCTCTTCATGCTGGAATTCAACCAGCTGTGTGGTGATTCACTTTCCAACGATTACCAAAAGAGAAACCTGAAGACTCAAAAGCAGGTATGTTCGTTATATACCAAGGAGAAACATGCCAACCACAAGATCAATCATCACCCAATCACCAACCTCGAAGTTTTCTAAGGGCGAGATGCCACTGAGAGAACTGGGTGCAAATTCAGTTGCGATTAAGATTATGTTTTCCGGCATCTGTCACTCGGACATCCACCAGGCAAGAGATGAGTGGTTTGAAGGCATTTTTCCGATGGTTCCAGGTCACGAAATCCTTGGTGAGGTAACCGCTGTTGGCGATGCGGTTAAGAAGTTCAGCGTTGGCGACCGGGTCGGAGTTGGAACATTCGTTGACTCCTGTAGAGAATGTGAATACTGCCTGGTTGGTCGCGAGAACTACTGCCTAAAGGGCAATGTTCAGACCTACAACGGTCGTCACTACGACGAAGCCCCAACCTATGGCGGCTATGCCCAAGACGTCGTTGTTGATGAAAACTACGTTCTAAGTGTTTCAACAGATTTAGACCCAGCGGGAGCAGCTCCGCTGCTCTGCGCGGGTATCACGCTGTACTCACCTTTGAAGCACTGGAAGGTTGGCCCTGGCATGCGAGTTGCCATCTTGGGCCTTGGTGGCCTTGGCCACATGGGTGTGAAGTTTGCAGTTGCAATGGGTGCTGAGACCTATGTTCTAGGCCACTCACCATCCAAGAAGGCAGATGCTCTTGAGTTTGGCGCGAAGGGGTATCTGATCACATCCGAGGTTGCAGAGAGCCACAAGAATTTCTTTGACGTGATTGTGAACACCACAAGCGCTGATTTGAATGTTGATTCGCTACTGGGCATGCTGCGCGTTGGCGGTTCTTTGGTCAATGTCGGATTGCCTGGAAACTCTCAGAGCTACGACCCGTTCTCACTGGTGACTGGACTCAAGAGCATTGCCGGTGCCAACACCGGCGGCATTGCCGACACCCAAGAGATGCTGGACTTCTGCGCGAAGCACAACATCGTCTCAACCATCGAACTGGTTGACGCAAGTGATCCAAAGGCAATCGATGACGCTTATGACCGAGTAGTGGCATCAGATATTCGCTACCGCTTTGTTATCGATGCAAGCACTATCTAGGGGGAAGCCTTATGAAACAGCACAAACTCGGCAACAGAGAAGTATCCGGAGTTGGCATCGGACTAATGAACGTTTCCTGGATTTGGTCAAATGGCGCAGCCCTGGATCCAATTCGCCGTCAAGAGCAGGCTATCCCTGCCATACATGCTGGCCTTGATGCCGGCATCACACTCTTAGACACTGCAGATATCTATGCCCCGACCTGGGATGCCTTTGGTCACAACGAAGTTTTTGCAGCGGAGGCACTTAGAACCTGGTCCGGAACCAAGGAGCAAAAAGCCAAGGTAGTCATTGCAACCAAGGCTGGCATCACCAGGCAACCCGGTGAGCGCTGGGGTCGCAACGGGACTCTTGACTACTTGCTCCGAGCTGCTGAGGCGTCTGCGGGAAGATTAGGAGTCGACAAGATAGACCTCTGGCAGCACCACCGCTTGGACCCAGACGTTGTCTTCGAAACTCAATTCGCTAACGTTCTCGCGCTTAAAGAGCGCGGAATTGTCGATCAAATCGGTGTTTCCAACTACGACGCAAACCAGCTAGAGATTGCCGTCAAGATGGGCGGAACCCCTGCAGAGGGTGGCATTGTCTCGGTGCAGAACGAATTCAGCCCAAGATATCGCTATGACCTAGATGTTCTAAAGGTCTGCGAGAAATACGGCATCACCTTCCTGCCCTGGTCACCACTTGGGGGCGTAAGGACCAAGAGTGAGATCTCGGAGGCCAGCGTCTTCGAGGAGCTGGCTCCGAAGTACTCGGCAACCCCCTTTGCCCTGGCGCTGGCCTGGGAGATGAAGTACTCACCTGCAGTGCTGCCGATCCCAGGAGCCACGAGGGCTGAAAGCATTCTTGATTGCGTTAGTGCAACCGCGATTGAGCTCAGCGCTGAAGACTTCGAGCACATCAGTGCGAATCTCCCGGAGCAGGCCGAGTACTCGACTGAACTCCTCCCCAAGCCAGCCCACAGGTAGATTCCTCAAGAAACTGTCATGGGTTTCGCTTAGGCTGGAAATAGCTTTGGAAAGGGTGGGGCATGACTTTTGTCTGGTTAGCCGTAATTGGTGTATTGGTGGTTGTTGAGCTACTCACCTACGGCCTCTACTTTGCTGCGCTCGCCGTTGCTGCAATTGTCCCGCTGGTTCTTTCTCTGCTTGGTTTGGACTTGTGGGTTCAGGCACTGGGTTTTCTAGGAGCTGCAATCGGAGCCCTTGTCTATGTTCGCCCGCTTATCAAAAAGTGGCAGGGCGAGAAGCCGGAGCGCCTCACCAACACCCAGTCACTGATTGGCAAAGAGGCGCTTGCACTAACCGACATCACCGAGCACTCCGGCCAGGCAAAGGTTTGGGGCGAGGTTTGGACCGCGAGAGTCCGAGAGGGCATGCGATCTGAGGGAGCAAAACTAGTCGTCGAAGAAATCGATGGCGCGACACTGATTGTGAGATGACATGGAATTTTTAGATCTGTTAGACATCGGAGGCCTATTTACGGCTCTGGTGCTAATAACCATTGCACTGCTGCTGATTCGCTCCATCCGAATTATCCCGCAGGCAACTGCGGGGGTCGTTGAGCGACTGGGTCGCTATCACAAGACCCTAAATGCGGGTGTGAACCTGGTGTTCCCCTTCATCGATGTTGTTAGAAGAACCGTTGACCTAAGAGAGCAGGTTGTCGACTTCCAACCCCAGTCAGTTATCACCGAGGACAACCTGGTCATCTCTATCGATACTGTCATTTACTACCAGGTGACTGACCCAAAGAGTGCTACCTATGAGATTGCGAACTTTGTCTTGGGTATTGAGCAGCTCACTGTCACCACATTGCGTAACAAGGTTGGATCGCTGGACCTAGAGGATGCACTGACCTCTCGTGAAGAGATCAACGCAGCTCTTAGAACCGTTCTGGATGAGGCCACCGGTCGCTGGGGCGTCAGGGTGAACCGGGTTGAGATTCGTGACATTGTGCCACCGGAGTCAGTTCGTGAGTCCATGGAAAAGCAGATGAAGGCCGAGCGAGACAAGCGCGCTGCTATCTTGCTGGCGGAGGGAACCAAGCAGTCTGACATCTTGACCGCAGAGGGAAACAAGCAGGCTGAGATCTTGCGGGCCGAGGGTGATGCCAAAGCAACTGTTCTGCGCGCAGAGGCAGAGGCCAAGGCCGAGGCCCTAGTTGCCGACGGTGAAGCAGCCGCAATTCAGAAGGTGTTCGATGCCCTTGCAGCCGCCAAGGTAACTGACCAAGCACTTGCATACAAATACATCGAGCAGCTCAAGGAAATGAGCCAGGGAGATGCCAACAAGGTTTGGTTCATTCCATCGGAGTTCTCGGCAGCAGCTCAGGCTTTGGGCAAGGCTTTTGGAACCCGCTAACCGCTAGAAACCAAAGCGTTATGAGTTTTCTAACAAACTGGTTGCAACAAAAAATGTGAACGCTAACATCAATACAGCAAAGATGCGAAAGGCTTGAAATGGCACAAAAAGAGATTTGGTTCTTCACCGGCAGTCAGAACCTTTACGGACCAGAAACCCTGGAAGAAGTTGCCAAGCAATCCCAGGTGGTGGTTGACCAACTGGCCGAGGGAATTACGGCAGCCGTGAAGCTGGTCTGGAAGCCAACTCTGAAGACCAACGACGAGATTCGTAACGCGATGGTGGATGCTTCCTCCAACCCAAGCTGCATCGGTGTTATCACCTGGATGCACACCTTCTCACCTGCGAAGATGTGGATCAACGGCCTTGAGGTCTTGACTAAGCCACTGCTTCACCTGCACACCCAAGCCGGCCAGTCACTGCCATGGGCAACCATTGACATGGACTTCATGAACCTAAACCAGGCTGCTCACGGTGACCGCGAGTATGCCCACCTACTCACTCGAATGTCAGTTGGGCGCAAGGTGGTTGTTGGGCACCCGACCCAAGCCGATGTCAGAAGCCAGGTCGACAGCTTTGCCTATGCGAGCATCGGTCTTGACACCTCGAAGCACCTGAAGCTTGCGCGCTTTGGTGACAACATGCGCTACGTCTCCGTGACTGATGGCGACAAGGTTTCCGCGCAGATTCAGATGGGTATGTCTATCGAGCAGCTCAGCGTCAACGCTTTAGCCGATGAGGTCGCAGCGGTTGGCGATGCCGAGGCCGAGAGTTTGACCAAGGTCTATGAGGAGCAATACGAGGTTTCACCAGAGCTGAGGGCAGGTGGCGAGCGTCACGAGTCTTTGGTCTATGGAGCCAAGATTGAGATTGCACTGAGGTCGATCTTGGAAGCCGGAGGCTACAAAGCCTTCACCTCTAACTTTGAAGACCTTGGCACCTTGCGCCAGCTTCCAGGTCTTGCGGTACAGCGCCTAATGGCCGATGGCTACGGCTTTGGTGGCGAGGGTGACTGGAAGACCTCGGCGATGGTTGCAATTACCAAGTCCATGGCAAAGGGTGGTCAGGGAGTTTCCTTCATGGAGGACTACACCTATCACTTTGGCCCCGGAACCCCCAAGGTTTTGGGCGCTCACATGCTCGAGGTTTGCCCAACCATCACAACAGCAAAACCAAAGATCGAGATTCACCCACTTGGTATTGGTGGCAAAGAGGACCCTGTCCGCATGGTCTTCACCGCAACTCCAGCCTCAGGCAGGGTCTTGTCGCTGGTCGACCTTGGTGAGCGGTTCAGAATCATCACCAACGAGATTGAGGTCGTTGAGCCAACCGAGGACTTGCCAAAGCTTCCCGTTGCCAGGGCAGTATGGGAACCAAAGCCATCACTTGCTGTTTCCGCAGAGGCATGGATGCTGGCAGGTGGTTCACACCACACCGTGCTGACAACCTCGGTTTCTCTTGAGACCATTGACGACTTTGCTCGCATGAGCGCGGTTGAGCACGTCATCATCGATCAGGACACCACGCCAAGGCAGTTCCGCAAGGAGTTGGCATGGTCAAGTGCTTATCACCGTTTAGCCGCGAGGCTCTAGGCATCGTCTAGTCTTTAGAAGCATGAAAACCTCGTGGAGCTGGAGTGGGCCAAAGCTGGAAAAGCCAAGCCCGAGCTGGGTGTTTCTGGCTCTCGGGTTTGTCTTTGCAGCCGAGACCTTCCTGGACTTCGCTGAGGTTTATCCCCTCTACATGGTGATCCTTGCTCTTGGGGCAGGAGGCTATGGCGCCTATCTTGGAATCAAGAAGAAGGCAATCTTGGGTGCGGCACTAATTCCAGTTAGCGCCCTCTGGCTGAATCCCCTTTTTGGTGGCGGCTGGTTTGATGAATTGAACGCTTTTTCCTTTTTGGCGCATGGTGCTCTGGCTTTGCTATTTGGTGTTGCCGGCTACACATTCGCGGCATGGGAGCGCAAATGAGTGACCCATTTGTTGGCTTCAGACCATCGCCACGGCTGAACCCGGAGGGAAAGCCCAGGTCCAAAAAGCTTGAGCTAGAGCTTGATAGGCCAATCAAGGACGTGCTGATGAGCTTTAGCTCACAGTCAGGTTTTGAAGCGGTGTTTGGGAAAACCAAGAAGTTTGATTTTCGTCATGGCGCAAAGCTCAGTTTCTCGCTCGGTGAGCGCGAGTATCGCGGGACAATAAGCCAGATCAACATTCCCAAAAGGGTTATCGTCAACACCGAGATTCACGGCGAGATTGAACTGCAGTTCAAGGCTCAGGGAGCCAGCACCAAGATTTTTGTCAAGGCTCGGTCTTTTCTCACCGAGGCGCAGTTGGTTGACTGGGAGCAATCGATTTTGGAACTAGGTCAAAGGTTGCAGGTGGTTTAGTGGCTAACACACAACGCCAACCAAATATCTACGACGTCGCTCGGTTAGCAAAGGTCTCCCACCAAACCGTCTCTCGAGTCCTAAACAAGAACCCTTCGATTCGACCAGAAACCAAGGCCAGGGTTGAAAAGGCAATGGTTTCTTTGGGCTATCGTCCTAATCTCGCAGCTAGAGCCTTGGCTTCCTCCAGGACCCACATGCTGGGGATTCTCTCCTCCGACACTGATTTCACAGGTCCTTCGGCAATGGTCCACCACATGGAGATTGCCGCAAGACAAAACGGTTATTTCGCGGTCTCTCTTGGCGTGGACACAAATGACCCCAAGAGCGTTAGAGACGGCATTGAACACTTCATGAAGCTGGCCGTCGAGGGAATTGCGGTGGTGACTCCCCAGCTTGAGGCAGTAGAGCTAGTGCGCTCTCAACTCAGCGGAATACCGGTTGTGACGCTGGACAGCATGTATCGCATGGATGAGCTTGCGGTCTCGGTAGATAACTTCGCGGGCGGCGTGAGCGCGACCACTCATTTGATCGAACTTGGCCATAGGAACATCGTTCACATCTCCGGCCCGAAGGGCTGGTTTGAATCGACCACGAGGTCGGCCGGCTACACCTCCACCATGCTGAACTCAAATCTCACCCCCCAGGTGGTAGATGGTGATTGGGAAATCTCGACCGGCTACCGCATCGGCAGGGAGCTGGATGTGATGAATAAGGGAATCACAGCGATGTTTATCGCCAATGATCGGATGGCTCTTGGCGTAATGCACGCCATGCGCGAGAAGGGCGTGAGCATTCCGGGCGATCTGAGCATTGTTGGTTTTGATGACCTAGAGGAAACCGCCTACTCATCACCGCCTTTGACAACCCTGAGACAAGACTTCAAAGAGCTCGGTTCAAGAGCGATGGAGTTGCTAATGGGTGAGATAGCTGGGAAGCCGACCAAAAAAATGGATCGACTCATCCCCGAACTGATTGTTCGTCAATCCACGACCCGCCCAAGAGAGTTATAGAGGAGAACCAGTGAAGCATGAGCTAGACAGAGATCCACGCATCGTTGCAATGCGTCAGGAGATTGCAACTCTCCATGGTGAGCTGACTAAGTATGGGCTGGTGGTTTGGACCGGAGGAAATGTTTCCGGTCGGGTTCAAGGAACCGACTACTTCGTGATCAAGCCATCCGGCGTCTCCTACGAGGACCTCACTCCAGAAAACATGGTTTTGTGCTCGATGGATGGATTGCCAATTGAGGGAACCCTGGGCAGCGAGCGTTCTCCATCGAGCGACACCGCAGCTCACGCTTACGTATATCGCAACATGCCGGAGGTCGGTGGCATAGTTCATACTCACTCGACATACGCCGTCGCTTGGGCGGCAAGGGGTGAAGAGATTCCCTGCGTGATCACCGGCATGGCCGATGAATTTGGTGGTCCAATTCCGGTCGGCCCATTCGCAATCATCGGCGATGATTCAATTGGACGCGGGATTGTTGAAACCCTCAAAAACCACCGCTCCAGAGCTGTGCTGATGCAAAACCACGGCCCCTTCACTATTGGCATCAACCCCAAAGACGCGGTCAAGGCGGCTGTGATGTGTGAGGATGCGGCCCGCACAATTCACATTGCTCGCCAGGGCGGAGATCTAATTCCAATTCCACAGACCGAG
>CBFIEQ010000037.1:0-11030 GCA_965661645.1 uncultured Aquiluna sp. | reverse complement strand
GCCGGACCATCCCATGGTTCCATGATCATCGAGTGGTATTCGAAGAAGTCCCTAAGGGCTGGGTCAATATCTACCTGCTTTTCCCAAGCGCCAGGAATCATCATCATCATGGCGTGGGGCAAAGATCTACCCGAAAGCACCAACAGCTCCAAGACTTCGTCAAAGGTCGCGGAGTCAGAAGCGCCTGGGGTCACAATTGGCTTGATTTGGTCAAGGTCACCAAGTAATTCGGACTCAAGTAAAGACTCTCTGGCCGCCATCCAGTTCGCGTTGCCCTTCACAGTGTTGATTTCACCGTTGTGAGCAATGAACCTGAAGGGGTGTGCCAGTGGCCAAGATGGGAAGGTGTTGGTTGAGAAACGTGAGTGCACAAGTGCCAACAGTGATTCAAAGCGTGCATCGGACAGATCTAAGAAAAAAGGCTCAAGCTGCAAGGTTGTAACCATGCCCTTGTAGACGATGGTCCGCATTGAAAGCGATGGGTGGTAAATCCCGACCTCGCGCTCGCTACGCTTGCGCAGTCTGAACAGCCGTCTTTCTAGTTCTAACCCGTTTGCCCCGTCAGGAGCAATAACAAAAACCTGTTCAATCTCAGGCATTGCGTCTCGAGCCTGATCGCCAAGCACTGAAGGGTCAGTCGGGGGAACACGCCAACCGATGACTTTCAAGTTCTCAGAAATAGCGATTTTCTCGAAATGCTCTCGGTCCTGTTCGAGTTTGTCCTTCTCAAAAAAGACAAGTCCCGCGCCATAGGAACCAAGTGCAGGTAGTTCAAACTCCAGCACGGCACGGAAGAACTTGTCGGGTAGTTGAGTGAGAATGCCCGCACCGTCACCGGTTCCGGCGTCTGATCCAACCGCTCCGCGGTGTTCTAGGTTTCGAAGCGAGGACAGTGCCATGTCAACGATGTCATGGCCCGCGTAGCCGCGCATGGTCGCAACCATAGCTAAACCACATGCATCCTTTTCGCTCTCGGGGCTATAAAGACCCTGAGCGTCGGGACCGACGTTGAACCGCTCAAATGGGCTCATTGTGCTCATGCCACTCTCCAATCAAATACCACTGATGGGGACTTCATTGGCCCGAGAAATTACGCGTTAGTTAGATTCTTTTTCTGTCGAGTTGTCTTCGACCAGCTCTTCCTTGGCAGGTTCTCTGCCTGGGGTGAAGACTGAAGGTTCAAGGCCGGGGTGACGGCGCGATTGAACAAAGAAGATTATCAGTCCTACTGCAATGCCGATCAGCGCTGACCAAACATTAATTCGTAGGCCAAGAATAATCTCACTTGGGTCAATTCGGATACTTTCTATCCAAACTCGTCCTAACGAATATGTAACTAGATACAGCGCAAAGACCTTGCCCCACTGGAGCTTCAGCTTGTTTCCTAGCCAGATTAGGGCAAGAGCTCCGGTTATATTCCAGATCATCTCGTATAAAAATGTTGGGTGGAAGGTCAATCCATCTGGTAGCCCGCTGGGGTAAGCGGGGTTAGAGCTAGGGATCTCAAGACCCCATGGCAGTTCCGTTGGAAGCCCAAACAGCTCCTGGTTGAAATAGTTGCCCAGCCGACCGATGCCCTGAGCCAACAAGATTCCTGGTGCCACAGCATCTGCCACCGATAGAAAGCGCAATCCTGCCTGCCTGGTTCCGATGTAGACACCAACGGCACCAAGCATCAACGCGCCGTAAATTGCCAGACCACCCTCCCAAATTCTGAAGATAGCAAGGAGGTCAGCGCCCTCGTAGAAATAGTCTCGTGGGTGCGTGATGACATGGAAAAATCGGCCACCTAAAATGCCGAAAGGTACCGCCCAGAGTGCGATGTCTAAGAAGATGCCCTTCTGAGCACCTCTTCTGGAAAGTCGATAATCTGCCAAGAGAGTAGCGATGATGATACCCGTGAGAATAAATAGGGCGTAAAAGTGAATTCGAACAGGACCAAGGTCTAGGTAGCTAATCTCTGGGGATGGAATGCTAAGCAGTAAGTTCACGTGCATCATCCTAGACCGAGAGCGAGCTCGCGGGTCTTTTGGGCAAGGGCCTCTAAACCCCCAGACTCATATGACTTGACAAAAGCTGTTCCGACAATTGCACCATCCGCATATGAGTTGACCTCCCGGACTTGCTCGGCTGTTGAGATGCCAACTCCCACACAGGTTGGCGCTGTTCCAAGGTCCTTAACCTTTCCAACAACCTGACGGGCAAGTTGATCTAAGTTTGCCCTCTCCCCCGTAATACCCATGGTGGAAACCGAGTAGACAAATCCCTGTGAGGCTGCACTGTTGGCCTTTACTCTCTCATCCGAGGAGGAAGGGGCCACCAGAAAGACATGATCCAAATCACGCTCTTGGGCCGCTGAAATCCAGGACTGACCCTCATCAGGAATTAGATCTGGAGTGATCATTCCCTGAGCGCCAGATTCCTCCAATGCTTGAGCGAATTCATCAACCCCATAGCGGAGTACCGGGTTCCAATAGCTCATCACAAGCATTGGGGTGTCAACCTGCTCGCGCACCTTGCGGATGACGTCAAAGGTTTGCTTGAGCCTGAAGCCATTGGCAAGTGCCGTCTCTGTGGCTTGCTGAATGACAAGACCATCCATCACTGGATCTGAGTAGGGAACGCCAACTTCGAGGATGTCACAACCGTTCTTGGCCATAGCAACCAGGGCGTCTACAGAATCCTCGACAGTTGGATACCCGGCTGGGAAGTAGCCCACCAGGGTGCCTCTGCCAGTGCTTCTGTTCTCGCGCAGTATGTTCTCTACTTTGCTCATTAGATCAACCCAAAATATCTTCCGGCAGTTTCCATGTCTTTATCCCCTCGACCGGAGAGATTGACAAGAATGTGCGCCGCCTTTGGCAACTGGGTAGCCAGGTGCTCAATTCCAGCCAGGGCGTGTGCAGTTTCGATTGCGGGGATGATGCCCTCGGTCTGACTCAAAAGCTTCATCGCGTCCATGGCCTGCGAATCGGTGACTCCAAAGTAGTTTGCTCTACCCAGATCCTTCAGCCAAGAGTGCTCTGGCCCTACTCCTGGATAGTCCAAGCCAGCTGAGATGGAGTGCGATTCGGAGGTTTGACCATCCTCATCTTGGAGCATGTAGCTCATGGCGCCATGCAGTACACCTGGTACACCCTTGCTCAGGGTTGCCGCGTGGTGTGGCGTGTCCACACCATCGCCTGCTGCCTCAAAGCCCCATAGTTGAACATCCGCATCGTCCAAGAAGGCATGGAAGATACCAATTGCGTTAGAGCCCCCGCCAACACAGGCCGCAACAGCATCGGGCAGTCGCCCAGTGAGTTCAAGCATTTGGGCCCTAGATTCATTGCCGATGACTGAGTGAAAATCGCGAACCATGGTTGGGAAAGGGTGTGGGCCTGCAACGGTGCCAAGCAGGTAGTGCGTGCTGTCAACATTCGCTACCCAGTCTCGCAATGCCTCGTTGATAGCGTCTTTGAGGGTTCTCGAGCCGGTCTTCACCGGCACCACCTCAGCCCCCAGCAATTTCATTCGAGCCACGTTTAGAGCCTGACGCTCGGTGTCAACTTCTCCCATGTAGACAACGCAATCAAGGCCGAAATATGCCGCAGCCGTGGCGCTGGCAACTCCATGCTGGCCGGCTCCAGTCTCTGCGATGATGCGCTTTTTGCCCATCCGCTTTGCAAGCAATGCTTGCCCCATAACATTGTTGATTTTGTGAGACCCAGTGTGGTTGAGATCCTCACGCTTTAGAAAGACTCTGATGTCGCCATATTCCGCTGCAAAACGCTTGGCCTCGGTGATTATCGATGGTCGCCCGGTGTATTCAAGGTGGAGCTGAGCCAACTCAGCAGTAAATTCCGGGTCATTACGAGCGGCCTGATAGGTCGCATCCAGTTCGTCAAGTGCGGCAATGAGTGGTTCAGGCACAAACCTGCCACCAAACTGACCGAAATACGGACCAACTTGCGCACTTAGTTTTGGAGTCATGCGCTAAATCCTAAGCAACAGAAATGATTTCAGGGATAAGTTGCTGATAATTGCCAGTCACCAAAGCTTCACCAACTAAAACCGCGTCGGCACCAGCTGAACGATAGCGCCTGACATCCTCAACCCCTTTGACGCTTGACTCGGCTATCGCTACGCAATCCTTGGGCAGTTTGTTGGCCAACCGCTCGAAAAGACCGATGTCTGTCTTGAAGGTAACAAGATCTCTGGTGTTTATTCCAATCAGCTTTGCTCCTGATTCGGCTGCAATGCCAATTTCGGATTCGGTGTGGGTCTCAACTAGTACGCGCAGACCGATTTGCTCCGCAAAGTCCTTGAGCTCTAAGTAGCGATTCCGTTCAAGTCCGGCAAGGATCAGAAGTGCCATTGCAGCACCGTTTGCGCGAGCCTCCAGAAGTTGATACTCGGTTGAGATGAAATCCTTGCGCAGGGTGGGAATTGTTGTTGCCCTGCTAACTGCGGCCAGGTCGTCAAGGCTTCCTTTGAATCCAGTGCGCTCGGTCAAGACAGAGATGGCATCAGCACCAGCAAGTTCATAGCCCAAACCTTGAGCGGATGAATCCTCAATTGGTGCTAAGTCTCCTCGGGACGGCGATGCCCGCTTAATCTCAGCAATCAGTCGAATCCGGGAGGTTTTTCCGAGTGCAATTTCCGCATCATCCGGTTCTTGAGTCGAGAGCGCAATTCTTTCGAGAGCACTAAACGAAATTGATTGCTCGCGTAACTTAGAGTCTTCGAGTGCTGCCTGGAACAGACCTGAAAGCACTAGTGGGACTTAGTTTTTGATCCGCCGACGCCATAGCCTGCACGCTTCATCGCTAGGCCAACTACGGGGCCCAGAAGCGCGAGTCCGGCGGAAGCCCAAACGACTACCGGCATGTCAAACCAGAAGAACAGAGTTCCAATGGTCGTTGCCACCAACACAATCGTGACAGTGGTCCAGGCTGCTGGGGAGTGGCCGTGACCTGGTTCTTCGCTTGAGTGTGACATGGGTTTCCTTCTTCTAAACTCTCACAATTCTAACGGCACTAATTCTGCGAATCCCACAGCGACTTCGGATCCGAGGGTTCATCAACAGTTTCATTTGATGACTTCTTGGCCTCACCAGATCTACTGAAGGCGGCAAAGCTAGACAACACGGCAATCACAAGAGCGAGAGCTAGGTAAACACTGGGCGCGAGTGTGGTGGATGCGATGCCGACTGTTCCGGCAACACCCGTTAGTTTCTCTAAAGATTCAATTGCCGCAGGACTAGCGGCCGGGTTTAGCGAAAATGCCAGGTAAGCCGACCAAAGCGCTACCACTGCAGCAAACAACATGATCTGGTTCGGAGTTTTTCGGTATCTAGAAATCAAGGCCACCAAAATCACGATCGCTGGGGTAAGCACTAGCGTTTGACTGATTTCCGTGCCTGCTAGTTCAAAGGAAATGCCCTCAGTGTGAACATCGCTAATTGTCGCCCAGACGAATAGGGTTGTGGACCACCACGCTGCTGCAACAAGTGTCGTCAGATTCAAATATCGGTTCATTTGCCCATTCCATTGGCGCTAGCTACAGCCCGCAAGACAACTGCTGCTTTTGAGAGTGTCTCTTGGTATTCGCTCTCTGGATCTGAGTCCAGCACGATGCCGGCCCCGGCTTGGATTCGTGCAACACCATCGCGAATGAGTGCCGTGCGAATGGCGATGGCCAGATCTGCATTCCCTTGGAAGTCGAAGTATCCAACCACTCCACCGAATAGCCCACGAGCACTCGGTTCAAGGTCTTGAATTATCTCAAGTGCACGAGGTTTAGGTGCCCCGGAGAGCGTCCCCGCCGGGAAGGTTGCTAGTAAGGATTTGACTAGTGAGTTTTCGGGTTTCAATTTGCCCTCAACAGTAGAGACCAAGTGCATGATGTGTGAAAAGCGATGAATCTCCATAAACTCGCTCACTACAAGACTCGATGGCTCGCAGACCTTGAGCAGGTCGTTGCGAGCTAGGTCTACCAACATAAGATGCTCGCTGCGCTCCTTTGCGTCGTGCAGTAAATCCTCAGCCAATTGAAGATCGGTGGCAGTGTCTTTGCCTCTCGGTCGGGACCCTGCGATTGGATGCGTGACTACCTGGTCTCCAGTCACTTTGATAAGCGCCTCTGGCGATGAGCCAACGATTGCAAATTCCCCACCAGCATCCTCCCAGCGGGTGAGATACATGTAAGGCGAGGGGTTGATGGCTCGGAGCGCGCTGTAGACATCGAGCGCGTCAGCCTGAACTGATTGGTCGAAACGCTGCGAGATCACAACTTGGAATACATCTCCGAGTCTTACGTGGTGCTTGGCAATCTCAACCGCGTCCAAAAATTCATCTTTTGTTGAACGGGATTCATAATCAGGCTCAGGCCAACTCGGCGAAGATAGCCTCGCAATTGTTGGTTTCGCGATAGCCGCCTCAAGCCGATCAAGGCTCGTCTCTGCTCTCGCCATCTTGCTCTCTTTGGTATCGGAGCCATCTAGGAAAACAACACTGACAAGGATTAGTTCGGACTTTTGATGATCAAGCACCACCAATTCCGAAAACTGGTTGAATCCATAAAGTGGGAGCTCATAGTCCTTTGCTTTGGCCTGTGGAAGTTTTTCAATTAGTTCCGTCAATCCCCAACCGGCGAAGCCAACCAGACCGCTAGACAGCGGAAAATCTGCCAGCTCCGACTTCCAGGCCTTCTGGATTGCCTCCAGGGCCGCAATCGGTTCTGAGGGAAGAGGTTCTGAGTTCGGCAGGGCTGGATGGTCTGAAATCCAGTCCACGCCTGACTGAGAGGCTACGAGTTGACCTCTTGATGTCACTCCAACGAATGAGTATCGGCCCCAAACGCCTTGCTCAGCTGATTCCAGCAGGAAAGTATTCGGCCGCGCTCCACATAGCTTTTGATATAGACCCAGTGGTGTTTCGGTGTCTGAAAATAATCTTCGGGTGACTGCTATGACATTAGGGCTTGGCATCTTCGCGCTCCTCAAAGCAGGTGGTGGTGCCATTGTGACAGGCAGGACCAAGTGGCCTCACCAGAGCGAGCACAGTGTCTGAATCACAGTCTTGGATCAGGTCGATAAGCTCAAGGTAGTTGCCAGAGGTCTCACCTTTTAGCCAGCGAGCGTTTCGAGAACGTGAAAAAAAGACCAGCTTAGATAGCTCTTGGCTCTCGGCTAGCGTCTCTTTCGTGGCATAGGCAAGCATCAGAACAGCTTTGGTGTCAAAGTCCTGAGCAATGACAGGTACCAGACCTCGATCGTCAAAGCGAATAGTCTCTAAATCTAGCGGCCTCATCGAACCTCCAAGCCTGCGTTTCTCAAGGCTAACTTCACATCTGCCACGGTAAATCGATTGTTGTGGAATACGCTCGCAGCCAGTAGCGCATCCGCCCCCGCCTGAGCTGCATCCACGAAGTGAGAAAGCTCTCCCGCGCCACCCGAGGCAATAACCGGCACACTTGATTCCTCTTTGACCCTTTGCGTGAGTTCGAGATCGAAGCCATCCTTGGTGCCATCTGCATCAATGCTATTTACCAAGAGCTCACCTGCCCCGAGCTTCTGAACTTTCTCGATCCATTCAAAGGCATCCAATTCGGTTAGCACTCTGCCACCGTGAGTGGTGACACCAAATCCGGATTTGGTCTTTGCTCTCTTGATATCTAAAGAAATCACTAGAACTTGAGACCCGTGCTCTTGAGCTATCTCTCTGAGAAGGCTGGGGTTTGCAATTCCGGCGGAGCCAACCGACACTTTGTCCGCTCCTCCAGAAAGCAATCTGGAAACATCATCAAGCTGCCTTATGCCGCCGCCGACGGTAAGAGGGATAAAGACCTGCTCGGCACACGCCTTCACCACCTCCATCATCGTCCCGCGATTTTCAACGGTTGCCGCAACATCCAAAAAGGTAACTTCATCGGCTCCCTGTCGATAGTAATTTTCCGCAAGCTCAACAGGGTCTCCACTGTCTTGAAGGTTCTCAAAATTGACCCCCTTGACCACTCGGCCATTGGCAACGTCGAGGCACGGGATTACGCGGATCGCTGGCAACTAAATCCTCGCGGCGTGAATGGCGCTAACGAGAATTGCCTTCGCACCAAGCTCGTAAAGCTCGTCCATGACCCGATTGGTTTCTGAGCTTTTCACAAGAGCTCGAACGGCAACCCAGTCGGAATCAGCCAAAGGAGAGATGGTTGGAGACTCAATACCCGGGGTGATCTTGGAGGCCTCGTCGACAATAGACCGTGGGCAGTCGTAGTCAAAGATTACATACTCTCTGGCGACAATCACTCCCTGCAAGCGCCTAAGCAGCTTCTCTGCCTCACGTTCTTTCCCTGGAGCTGCGATGAGTCGAGCAGTTGAAGAAAGGATCACCGGTCCAAATATGCGAAGCCCGGCTTTGCGAAGAGTGTTACCGGTTGAGACCACATCTGCAACCGCATCTGCGACGCCTAGACGAACTGCAGACTCAACAGCTCCATCGAGTGTGACTATCTCGCAGCGCACGCCCTGCTCGGCGAGATAGTTCTCGATTAGTTTGGGGTAGGCAGTCGCTAGGCGTTTTCCGTTTAGATCAGACAGTGCGTCAAATTCGTTACCCTCCGGAGCGGCAAACCTAAAAGTCGAACCTCCAAAGCCCAGATCTGCAATTTCAGTGGCCTTTGATTCTGAGTCTTTCAGAAGATCAAGACCGGTTAGTCCAACATCCAGCGAGCCTGACCCAACGTAGGTTGCTATGTCTCGTGGTCGCAAATAGAAAAACTCAATTTGGTTCTCGGCGTCGACAAGGTGCAGGTCTGACTGCTCGCGACGGGTTTGGTAGCCAGCCTCTTTGAGCATAGAGATAGCAGACTCCGAAAGGATTCCCTTATTGGGTATCGCAACTCTCAGCATCAGAGCACCTTCTCTACTTCACTCATTGGGACCTTGCGGGCAATCAAGATCAACTGCGCGTAGTAGAGCAATTGAGATACTTCGAGTGCCACTTGATCATCAGACTCATGTTCAGCTGCCATCCAGACCTCCGCTGCCTCCTCGACTAGCTTCTTGCCGATCGCATGCACTCCCGAAGCAAGCAGATTTGCGGTGTTGGAGTCAACAGGGCGTGCAGAATCAATTTCAAGTAGCTCTTGATAGAGGGATTCGAAGGACTTCATGCCCTATAGGTTAGCTGGCGTGGCTGCTGGCAAGCGCTCTAAGTTGTGAGATCTGGTGATTCCGGTCAGGATTTTTAAACACTGCTGAACCAGCGACGAAGACATCTGCGCCAAGCGAGGCAAGCTCTCCGATGTTATCTTCGGTGACGCCACCATCCACTTGCAGGGCAATATCTAACCCACTGGCTTGGATTTCCTTTCGTGCCTGAGCGATTTTTGCCAAAGTGTCGCGAATCAATGGCTGACCACCAAAGCCGGGCTCAACGGTCATCACTAAAAGCATGTCGATCTCTGGAAGAAGGTCAACGACGTCAGACAGTTCAGTAGTGGGTTTGATTGCGATCGCTGACTTTGCTCCAAGTTTTCTTAGCTCTCGAGCCAACCAAATTGGGTCCTTAGACGCTTCTAGATGGAACGTTACAGAGGCCGCGCCGGCCGTTGCGTAGTCAGGCGCCCATCGCTCGGGGTTCTCTATCATGAGGTGGACATCAAGTGGCAACTTCGAAACTTTAGCCAGAGCCTCAACCAAGCCAAGCCCGAAGGTGAGATTCGGCACAAAGTGATTGTCCATAACGTCCACATGAGCCGCATCTGCCGAAGAGATGGTCGCAAGCTCTGCCTCAAAGTTTGCGTAATCTGCGCTGAGGATGGAGGGGTGAATGTGCATGCTAAAAGCCTATGGCTTTCTAAGGATTGCCATAAACATTGCATCCGTGGCATGCAGGTGGGTCCAAAGCTGAACTGTATTTCTATTTGGATTGAGTTCCAAACTCGGCGAAAGCGCTTTGATCGCCCTCTTCACGTCAACAAGCTCAAGTCCGGGGTTTGCTTCAAGAGCAATGCGAATTTGGGTATTGGTTTCAGGAATCAGGGGCGAGCAGGTTGAGTAGAGCAGAAAGCCTCCGGATTTCAGTGAGTCAAGGCCAGCTTGCAACAGTTCTTGCTGGAGGTTTGTCAGCTGTGGAAGCTGGCTAGGCTCCTTGCGCCAACGGGATTCCGGTTTCCTTCTGACTGAGCCGAGCCCGGAGCAGGGCGCATCCAACAGCACCGCGTCATAGCTGTTTGGTTTGGCATTCTGTCCGTAATCGACAATCACGTTGGTTTCAGAGGAGGAATCCAGTGCCCGCCGAACCATTTCCGCTCGTTGCGGCACCGGTTCCATGCAGTCGAGCACTCCACCTGAAGACGCTATACCGGCTTGCAAGATTGCTGATTTCCCACCAGGCCCCGAACACATATCCAGCCACCGGCCGGACTTGTTACCTACCTCTAACAGTGCGAGAGCAACCAGTTGAGATCCTTGGTCTTGAACGCGAACGCCTGGCATTTCTAAAAGTGGCTCAGGATTGCCATGCAGTAAAAAGCCAATTGGCGAAGCATCTCCTCTCTCTAAGCCTTCATCTTGCAAATACTTGAATGCCGGTTCGTTTAGGGCGGCAAGGTTCACTAATGGTGTCTCATTGTTAGATTCCAGCAGGGTTCTTAGTTGATCGGCCCTGCCGTCAAGTTCCAGTGATTGTTTCAAGGCTCTAACAACCCAAATCGGGTGGGAAAACTCGATGGCTAGAGCTTCAAGTTCCTCTTTGCCCTTCAAGGAGTCAGCAAGAAGTGCGTCAAAACCCTTGCGGTCCGCATTTCGCAGCACCGCATTGGCAAGTCCAGCGGCTCTCCTTTCAAACTCTTTTACCAACTCCACGCTTTCGTGGATGGCGGCATGAGCGGGAACGCGCATTCTGAACAGCTGATGCATGCCAAGCTGGAGGGCGAAGCGAAGTTCATCCGAGAGCGTCTTGCCCTGAGTAAATTGATCAATAAAACTGTCGTACTGATACCTCCAGCGCAGCGAACCGTAGCTCAACTCCTGAATAAGTCCCCTATCT
>CBFIEQ010000036.1:0-11116 GCA_965661645.1 uncultured Aquiluna sp. | reverse complement strand
AGTTACCTAGGTCAATAGGGGTCGCGACTCCAAGAGGGTAGCGGGCCGATGAGATGTAGAAGATCAGAATGTAGATCAAGCCCACCAGCATCAGGCCGAACATCACGGCTTTATACCAAGCCGGGTTCTCTTGCTCATCCTCCATGCCAACGATGGTTGGCTCTAGAGGCTCGGACTTCTTATTCTTGCGCGAACGTGATTCAGGCATGACAGGTAGTTTATTACCCATCTGACAATCCCGATAGCCGATTAGGCTATTGGGATCATGGTGCGCATCCTTGTTTTAGACAATTACGACTCCTTCGTCTACACCCTCAACGGCTATTTGCAGCAGTTGGGAGCTGAGACAGAGGTGATTCGCAACGACTCGATCACCGAGCAAGAGCTACCAAAACTATTGGAAAAATTTGATGCGCTACTAATCTCTCCAGGCCCCGGAACCCCAGCCTCCGCTGGACTTTCGATCCCCGCCGTGAAATATGCGCTGAGTAGTGATTATCCGGTTTTCGGGGTTTGCCTGGGTCACCAGGCAATCGCCGAGGCGATGGGTGCAACGGTCCAAAGTGCACCAGAGCTAATGCATGGCAAGACCTCAAGGGTTCAGCACGAAAATAGTTTGATTCTCGATGGTCTGCCCCAAGAGTTCTTGGCAACCAGATACCACTCGCTGGCTGTGGTGCGGGATACGGTGCCAGAGGATTTGGTGATCACGGGTCAAACCGAATCAGGTGTAATCATGAGCCTGCAACACAAGACCAAGCCAATCTACGGAGTTCAGTTTCACCCGGAGAGCGTGATGACCGAGGGCGGTTATCACATGCTTGCCAACTGGCTTGAGTCCCTGGGCCTGAAGGGCGCACTAGAAAAAGCAAAACACCTCAGCCCACGAGTTGACTCCTAAGAGGAACTAGCCAACAACCTCTTCGGTTGGCTCCTCTGATGGTTCAGGGCTGATCGGATCTGGTTCAGGCTCTTCAACACCACCAACACACTCAACATAGAGAATCACGTTTTGCAGCTGCTGCGCTTCACCGGGAAGCACTGATTGCTCAAGCACGGTGTTGCCCGGTGTTCCGGTGCAGGTGGCGGCATTCAAGATTTCAACCGAGACCGTGAACCCAATGGTTGGTGAGGTCAAAATGCTCCTGGCCTCCAAAACCTCAAGGTTTCTCACATCCGGAACCTGAACGGTGCCATCGGAGAGAATAATGTTCACAACGCTGCCAAGCGGCAATCTGGAGTTGGTGACCGGGTCAGAGGCTATAACTATCCCCTCGGGGATGCTCGGCGACCCAACAACCGTGATGGATCCAACGGTTAGGCCCTGATTCTCAATCAGTGCGACCGCGTCCAATTCGGCTTTGCCAACCAGGTTTGGAACCGTCACCTCGGTGGCTCCTGAGGAGACATAGAGCGTGATAGCGGTGTTGTTCAAGACCTGCGTGCCAGCCTCAGGAACCTGCCTGATGACCACGCCTTCTGGAATCTCTTCGCTCTTTTCATAGACCCTTAGAACCAAAAGATCCTGAGCGGTGAGGGTATTCAGCGCATCTTCATAGAGCGAACCCTCAACGCTGGCAACCGAGATGCCGCTGGTTGAAGTGGGGCTGGGGTTTGCTCCGCCGAGGTTCATCACCCAGAACAAAAGCCCAATCAAAATCACAACGACGCCCGTGCCAAGACCCCAGAGCACTCCTGCGCCAACCTTGCTGCTGACCGCCGTAATCTGCTTGCTTGGAGCGGTCTCAAATCCTTCGAGTAGTGAGGTCGGCAGGGAGTTCTCAGGGTTGGAGATGATTTCGGTCTGGTCAATCTGGACCGGCTTCATCTCTGACTGCTCGTTTGGCTCAGTGATGGGAGTTCCTGCAAAAGCCGCCAGTAGGTGCTCTCGGAATTCCTCGGCGCTCTGGTAGCGCTCATCAGGGTTCTTTGCCATCGCTCTGAGCACGACCTGGTCTAGCTCGGCTGAAATCTCGGGCTTGAAACTACTTGGTGGGGTAACAGCTTCCGAAACGTGCTGGTAGGCAACCGAAACCGCGCTCTCGCCCTTGAATGGAGGTCTTCCAGCTAGTAGTTCATAGAGAATCACGCCGGTTGAATAGAGGTCGGTTCTTGCATCAACAGCCTCACCGCGAGCTTGCTCGGGAGAGAAATACTGAGCGGTGCCAACGATTCCTGCGGTTGCCGCTTGAGTTGCTGAGTTGTCGCTCACTGCCCTGGCAATGCCAAAGTCCATCACCTTGACGCTGTCGTTGTCGCCAATCATGACGTTTGCAGGCTTGATGTCGCGGTGGACAACTCCGGCTCGGTGCGAAACCTCTAGAGCGGTCAAGATGCCGCCAATGTAGCGGACAGCCTTATCAATACCAACGCCAGACTGGATTACCTCGCGCAGCAGCTTGCCGCGCACTAGCTCCATGACGATATAGGGAGTCTTGACCAGCTGTCCGTTTTGGTCGGTGGCCTCTTCTTCACCGGCGTCGTAAACACGAACAATGGTTGGGTGAGCCATGCGAGCACTAGCTTGGGCTTCCTGGCGAAACTTAGCTTCGAAGCTGGCGTCGTTGGCGAGGTCTGATTTCAATAGCTTGACGGCAACGGTTCTACCCAGCCTTAGGTCAAAACCCTCAAAAACCTCGGCCATTCCGCCGCGGCCAACTAGCTGACCGAGCCGGTATCGGCCCGCAATCAGTCTTTCGTTCTCGCTCAATCTCGCTCTTTCCGCTGTGTAGAAGTTTAGTTTTGAACTGCGCTCAAGTTGGCTGATTCAAGTTACAGTCTGATTACTCTGTTGTCCCCGAATCTGCAGGTGGCGCTGGGGATTCTTCAACGGGTTGATCCGTGGCATTTGGATCCGGTTCTAATGGCACTTCGCCCTCAACAGGTTCGGTTGGCTCAGGCTCCGGCTCTGGTTCAGGAATCTCAACCGGGATGTCTTCAAAGTTGCCAACGTAATAAGTGATGTCGACCTTGGTCCCCTTGTCTAAGCTGCCGGTTGGTGAAACCGCATAGACGGTTCTCACCCTTGGGTCAGTACCCGGTAACTCCTCACCTGGAATTGCATTGACCTGAAAACCCTGCTCGGTAAGTTTGGCGGTCACCGCACTGAGGTTCTCACCAATGATGTCTGAGCGCAAAATCAAAACCTTCACTGGCTCTTCACTGGCTTCTGGCTCTGGCTCCGGTTCCTCACTCTCGGTTGGAGCCGGCGACTGGGTGATCGTCGCACTTGGAGTGGGGGTGATCTCAACCTCGGGAACATCGCGGTCCGAGAGGATCGCAACAATTACGACAATGGCTGTCAGTCCAAGTAGTGCCAGCGTTGCGATCCAGGGCCAAACAATTGGAGCTCTCGGCAGTGGAGCAGTATCAGCACTGAGCATCTCGGTCTTTGGGTCCTCGGCGGCAACTGGTGCGGGCTTTGAACTAGGCGCACCCTTGCGCTTTTCGCGCAGTAGCGCCTCGGCCCTGATGGCTAGCGAGGTGGCAGATTCTGGTCGTTGGGTTGGCTTTTTTGCCAGACAGCTCAGCACCAGGTTTTGCACTCTTGGATCAATGGACTCCGGCAAAGCAGGGGGCATCTCGTTGATGTGAGCCATTGCAATGGCCATCTGGTTTTCACCGGTGAAAGGCCTTTTGCCTGCAAGCGCCTCATAGGCAACTACACCCAGCGAGTAGAGGTCTGTTGCTGGGGTTGAGGATTTACCGGTGGCCTGCTCGGGTGCAAGGTATTGCACAGTCCCCATCACCTGGCCGGTTTTGGTTAGCGGGACCTGATCCCCAACCCTGGCAATGCCGAAGTCAGTGATCTTGACCTTGCCCTCTGGGGTGATTAGCAGGTTACCTGGCTTAATGTCGCGGTGGACAAGACCCCTGGCGTGGGCGGCGGCCAGCGCTCTTGACGTCTGGGCCATGATGTCCAAAACCTTCGCTTCACTCAGTCGCTTTTCACGCTCGAGCAATCTAGACATTGATTCACCAGGCACCAACTCCATCACCAGATAAGCGGCCCCGGTGTCCTCGCCGTAGTCAAAGACATTGGCGATGCCCTCGTGCTCCACAAGCGCAGCACTGCGTGCCTCACTGCGGAAGCGCTCTAAGAAGTCTGGGTCAGAGAGATATTCCTCTTTGAGAATCTTGATTGCGGTGGGGCGCAGGATTAGTTCATCTTCTGCCTGCCAAACCTCGCCCATGCCTCCAATTGCAATGCGCAATTTCAGGCGATAGCGATCGCCATAGAGCTGACCAACTGCTGGTTTCACCGTCCGAGCACCGCCTCGATCACTGCCTTTGCAATCGGAGCAGCAATCTGGTTGCCAGTCCCGTTCTGACCAATTCCGCCGCCGTCTTCAACCACGACTGTCACTACAACCTCAGGCGCCTCGGCGGGGGCAAAGCCGGTGAACCAGAGGGTGTAGGGGTCATCGGGACCGTTTTCAGCGGTGCCGGTCTTGCCGGCAACAGCAACGCCTGAAACGTTGGCCCTGCTGGCAACCCCAATCTCGACCGAGTCGACCATCATTCTGGTTAGTAGTCCTGCGGTCTGTCTTGAGATTGGTGATGAGAAAACTGCTGGTTGGGGCTGCTCAAGCACATTTAGATTGCTGGCAACCACCGACTTCACCAGCTGCGGACGCATGATCACGCCCTGGTTTGCAATACCCGCTGTCACCATTGCCATTTGCAGTGGGGAGGTGCGGACATCGAACTGACCAAAGCCAGTGAGCGCAGTTTCTGAGGGGCTTAGCTCGAGTGGGTAAATAGAAGGGGTGACTGGTACCGGAATCTCTAGCTCTGATCCAAAGCCCATTAGCTCAGCCTGGGCGCGAATCTTGTCTTGGCCAAGCTCCACGGCCAACATTGCAAACGGAATATTGCAGGAGCGGATAAGTGCAGTCTCGAGAGTTACCGTTTCACCATCACCACAGGTTGTCCTAGAGGCGTTGCGAACATCAGTAATTGTCCCCGGCAGTCGATACTCGGCCAGGTTTTCAAACTCACTGTCATAGCTGAATTGTCCGGATTCCAAAGCTGCCGCGGCAACCACAAGTTTGAAGACTGATCCAGGGTGATAGAGATCACCCCCGATTGCACGATTTATCAGCGGCGCCTCGGGTGAGTCTAGGTAGGTGCGATAGGCATCATTGGCAGGACCATAGACCAAGCCGGCTAAGAGGTTTGCATCGAAGGTTGGCTTTGAGACCATCGCTAGAATTTCGCCGGTTGTCGGATCAATTGCCACCACCGCACCCTTGCGGTTACCAAGGGCATCCCAGGCAGCTCGCTGAATTGCTGGATCCAAGGTCAGCTCAACCGCGGCTCCGGTGACCGGGGTGCCATCTAGTAGCGCGTTGATTTGCTCAAAAAACTGGGCGGAGCTTTGGCCTGAGAGATATGTGTTCATGGCCCGCTCAATCCCGGTGTTGCCACTGAAGATTGAGAAGTAGCCGGTCACAGGAGAGTAGATCTGTGATTCATATTCGCGTTGAAAGCGATAAGCGTCGTTGACCGGGATTGACCGAACTATCTCCTCGCCACCAACCAGGATCGATCCACGCTGGGTTTTATAGACCTCAAAAGATGCTCGGACGTTTCGCGGATCCTGATAAAGAGCATCGGTTCGGATCACCTGAATAGAACTTGCCATCGCGAACAGCGCCAAGAACATCAGCGTTAACACCAGACCCACGCGCCTCACCTGCCGGTTCATTGCCCAGGCCTTTTCAGTGAGGAGTGAGAGGTTATTAGCAGCAGCGCGATGATGCTCCAGTTAGCCAGCAGAGACGAACCCCCAGCAGCCAAGAATGGAGTGGTCAGACCGGTGAGCGGTAAAAGCCCCATCACACCACCCGCGACAACAAACACCTGAAGCGCAATAACAAAAGAGAGCCCCATTGCCAACAACTTGGAAAAGTCATCTGGGTGAGAGTTAGAGACCCTCAATCCGCGATACACAATCAAAAGAAAGATCGACAAAATTGCAAAGACTCCAGCAAGCCCGAGCTCTTCACCAAGGGCAGCAAAAATAAAGTCGCTCTCGGCCAGTGGAATCAGCTGTGGGAAACCGCCGCCAAGACCCGCCCCGATGACATCGCCATTGGCCATGCCAAATAGCCCCTGCACGAGCTGATAGCTGCCCCCAACCGCCTCGTAGTTGGATTGCGAGAAGGGGTCTAGCCAGCTGTCGAATCTGCGCTCGACGTAGCCAAAGAATCTTGAGGCAACCAGTGCACCGGTGATGATCATCACTATTCCGATTCCGACATAGAACCCGCGCCCAGTGGCTGTGTAGATCATCACCAGAAACAAGCCAAAGTAGAGAATCGAAGTTCCCAGATCTCGCTGAACAACCAACACCCCAATGGATGCCAACCAGAAAAACAGAATAGGGCCCAGGTCCTTAGCTCTGGGAAGCCTGACTCCTAGAACCCGAGCGCCAATCTCAGAGAGCTGCGCTTGACGTGAAACCAAATAGCCGGCAAAGAAGATCGCCAATAGCACCTTTGCTATTTCACCCGGCTGGAAGGTTAGGTCTCCGATACCAATCCAGAGAGTCGCGCCATTGATGGTTTTGCCAATGATCGGAGCAGCGGGCAGGACCAAGAGCACCAGCGCGCCTAATCCAGAGACAAACGGATAGCGCCGAAGTGCGATCGGGTCTTTGAAGACACGAATGATGAAGGCCGCGACCAAGATCGCAAAGCAGGTCAGCCAAACCTGCCTTTGGGCATATAGGTCAACGCTTCCCCGAGCAATTTCAGCAAGGTCCAGTCGATAGATCATTGCTATGCCGAGGCCATTAAGCAAAAAGGCCAGCGGCAACATTAGGCCATCTGCGCTGACCGCATGCTTCCTAAGGATGTAGTGCATGGTTAGTGCGGCCAGGGTTGGCAAGCCCCAGTAAAAGAGCATGTCCCACTGCATGCGCTGCAAAACCGAGAGCTGAATCTGAGCAAGTGCGAAGGCGTGAATGCCGGATACCCAGAACAACAAAACGGCTTCGAAGTTTCTTGATCTCGGAACTGCCTTGAGCAGCATTGGAATGGCGGAGGTGAGCGAAACGTTACTCATCGCCAGCTTCCTCGAGCTGCTGCAGAATTCGCTGTGCATCGTCCAAGGACTCAGCGGAGATAGAGCGTTCAATAAGCGTCTTTTGGAAGCTGCTGAGATCATCCACCGAGATCTCGCTAATCAAGTAGGGACTTGAGAATTTGAGTGGACCAAGCTGCTCGCGGATGCCCTGGAAAATTGTCACCTGGCCCTGGTATTCCGCGACATAGAAGCGGGTCTGGGTGTACTGGTAGGCAACAAAGCCGATGCCAAAGACAATGCCTGCCAGTAGGAACCAGCTTGCAATGATCCTTAGCGTGCGCCAGCGAATCTTGCGCCTGGTCTCCAGCAGAATCTTTTCGAGCAGCTCCTCGGATTCGGGGGCGTAAGCCGCCGGGTCCTCTGGAGTTTGCAATAGCTCGAGAAGCGAGCGGGGGTTGAACAGTCTGAGAATCTTGCCACCGCGGCGCTCTTCAATGACGACCTCATGCTCCGCTGAGCCCACGAAGTGAGCACCCGGTTCGAAATCAATCTGAACCGCCGGCCTGACAATGTCGGTAATCACAACGGTCACGTTGTCTGGCGCTCCAAATTCGAGTGCCTCACCAACCAAGAGCTCAGCTGCCTCCTCGGTTGGGATTCTCGAGGTCAAGATTCTTGCCATTACCTCGGGCGGGACAACACCGCTGAGACCATCACTGCAGAGCATCCAGCGATCCCCGGGCTGGGCATCATGAATGGCAATGTCCAATTCAGGCTCACCCTGCACGTCTCCCAGCACTCGCATCAACACGCTGCGACGCGGGTGAACCAGTGCCTCTTCTTCGGTGATGCGGCCCATGTCAACCAGCTTCTGAACGAAGGTGTGGTCCACAGTGATCTGGCGCAGCTCACCATCTCGCACCAAATAAATCCGTGAGTCACCAATATGTGCGGTGACAACCTGGGCACCATGAAGCAGCATGCCCGAGAAAGTCGTGCCCATGCCCTCTAGTTCAGGGTGCTCCTGGACCGTGGCATTGAGCATGGAGTTAGCATCCAGCACACCCTTTTTCAAGGTGGTGATTGCCTCCTCGATGCTGTCGTATTTGCTGTCGGTTAGTGCAATGCGCTGAGAGGCAATTGCGGAGGCAATGTCGCCTCCGGCATGGCCACCCATGCCATCAGCAACGAAGTAGAGCTGGTAGCCGGCATAACCAGAGTCCTGGTTGGAGCTGCGGTGCTTTCCGATATCGCTGGCCGCATAGCTGATTGATTTGATTGCCAAGTGCTATTACCTCAGCTCAAAGTTCGTCGTGCCAATGCGGATGTTCATCCCAGCTCTGATGGTTGCCGGGGTGGTTACCTTCTTGCCATCCAAGTATGTTCCGTTGGTTGAGTTCAGATCCTGCAGCACCCAGTCCTCACCAACTAAAACCAGTTTGGCGTGCAGGCCGGATGCAAACTCATCACCAATAACAAGGTCAGAGGTGGAAGCCCTGCCAATCAAAAGCTCTTTCTTCCCATCAATGTTGAGCGAGCTACCGGCATTGCGGCCAGTGAGAATTGCCACCTGCGTTGGTTCAAAGTTGTCTATCTCTTCGATACCGAGTTCGGAGACAGTGTCTGAGGAAAGTGCAGGAGAGTTCTGTTTGGCGATTCGGCTGATCACCCTGCGGCCATAGAGGTCGGCCCTAATGACTGAGAGCAGGCTCAGAATGAATATCCAAAGCACAGCAACAAAGCCAATGCGAACCAAAAACAGCGCTAGTTCACTCACTTGCTTCACCCGCTAGGGCCAGGATCTCAAAGTCAAACTCGGTGCGTCCAGCCGCAATCTTGCTGCCTGATCGCAAGACCAGTTCAGTGATTCTGGAATCATCCACGAATGTGCCGTTGGTGGAGCCAAGATCTCTAATTGCGGCAATCTCACCATCAAAGGCAATCTCAAAGTGGACTCGGCTCAGCCCTCGGTCATCAACTGTGATGTCGGCTGCCTCGTCGCGACCAACCGAGGTAGTGCCAACCTTCAGCTGGTGGCGGCTATCGCCAATACTCAGAACCGGTTGCCAACTCACCAGATCGTTGATGAGGGCAGCGCCAACCTTGCAGTTGCCACGGGTGATCTTTTCATCCGACCCGATTGAGAGCTCAATCTCTCCGGTTAGTCGGTAGCTGCGAGATTGAGCGTGCTTAGAAACCTCTGTGCTAATTGCTCGCAAAATCTGGTCCGTGAATCTAGGGAGTTCTTTGGGGTTCACCAAGATCATGAAGCGATGCGGGACCAGGGTCCTGTCGTCAAAGGACTTGCTAGCGGCTAGGTCCATCGCGTTTTTGACGGACTGAGATATTTCGACCGGCTGCAATTCGGCATTGCTGAGCTTGGCAAACAGTGAGCTCACTGCAGCTTCGATGCTCTGCTCAGCCCTATCTAAAAAGCCCACGCAGCCTCTTTCACTAGCGGTCTGAAGGTGAGGGTAAGTCTACCCAAGCCCCCATAGCTGGTGGGGAGTAACTCTGGTAATCTCATAGGGCTGATCTAGGGAGCGTCTTAGGTCATGCGCGAGTGGCGAAATGGCAGACGCGCTGGCTTCAGGTGCCAGTGTCCGCAAGGACGTGCGGGTTCAAGTCCCGCCTCGCGCACAAATCAACCGATAGGCAGCTTTGAACCTCGACACAATTTTGATCGTCCTAGAGTCAGTCGGTGTGCTGGCCTTCGCACTCTCCGGAATCATTGAAGCCGCCAGAAAACACTTTGACCTAGTTGGCGTTGTGATGATCGGCTTTATTGCTGCCTTTGGTGGCGGAACTTTAAGAGATGTCCTTTTAGATCGAAGACCATTTTTCTGGGTCGAGCAGGAGTTTTGGGTTTGGGCACTAATTGGTGTTGGGTTTGCGCTGCCCTTTTTCTTTAAGGCGCAACACGTTGTGCTGACGGAAAAGGCAATGCTGATTCCCGATGCCTTTGGTCTTGGCATCTTCGCAGCTGGGGGCACCCATATCGCCCTGCAGATGGATGCCAGCCCACTGATTGCTGTGGTGATGGGTGTTGTGACGGCAGTTGTTGGTGGTGTGCTCAGAGATGTTTTGGTGAATGAGGTGCCAAGGGCTTTCCATGACCACCAGCCCTATGCGGTGATTGCTTTTGCCGGTGGTTGGCTGGTGGTGCTCTTGAGCTTTATTGGCACCCCCGAATACCTAGACGTTCTGATTGCCGCAGTTCTGATCATTGTCATAAGGCTCTTGGCGGTGAAGTTTGGCTGGGAGCTAAAGCGCTGGAGATTCCTCTAGCTCCCAGAAATCTCCCAGACAACTCCCAAGTCTGGCAGTCACCTGCCAGCTCTATAGGGGCTAGCTGAATTTTGAGACCCAGCATAAAAATCTTCCCTAGCTTGGAGGCAAGACAGCTTCGAAAGGAAGAAAAAATGAAACTAAGCATCAAAGCAGGAATCGTGACCGCAGCATCTGTTGCACTAATTGGTGGAGCGGCTTTCGCTGCCCCAAGCTTCGCAGTTGACTCAGTCGAGACTGAGCCAACCCAGAGCCAGGAGATGCGTCAGCTTCACAAGGGTGAGCGTTCAGGCGAGCGATCAGCTGATTGCGACCACACCGATGAGGAGAGGGCAGCTCACCAGGCAGAAAAGAAAGCCGAGTGGGAGCAGCTAACCGACGAAGAGAAGGCCGCTCACAAAGCAGAGAAGCGCGCTGAGTGGGAGCAGATGACCGACGAAGAGAAGGCCGCTCACAAGGCTGAGCGTCAGGCCAAGCAAGCTGGAGCCAAGGGCGAAGGCAAGCGCATGGGTAAGGGCAAGGGACCTCACTCAGAGTCCTAAGAATCAGCAATTAGCCCCGAGGGAAACCTCGGGGTTTTTTGCTACCCGACCTGTTCGAGCTTTCGGCCTCTAGTGTGATGAGGTTGGCACTTGAGCTTCTCTGGGTCCTCAACGCAAGTTTCGCAAAGCAGGATCAGATCTCTGCAGGCTAAATCAGCACAGTTTCTAAACTGCGAGGTTTTTCCTTTGCAGCCCTCGCACTCACCGATGGTCTTTGCTTCGTCTGAGAAGTTGACATGCATGCGGCCATCAAA
>CBFIEQ010000035.1:0-11179 GCA_965661645.1 uncultured Aquiluna sp. | reverse complement strand
TGCAAGCCTCGAATCCCCACCCAATCAGAGGCGGCAAGCAGCCGCGAATTCTCTTTGGCACGCAGGCCGCTTCGAGACCTCCGAAGTTTGTTCTGTTTGCAACAGGCTTCATCGAAGCGGGTTATCGCAGGTTCATAATTCGCAAGCTTCGCGAGACTTACGGCTTTGAAGGTTCGCCGATTGAGATTGGCGTTCGCGTCCGCGAGAAGAGAAAGCGCAAGTAGTGAATCTACTTGCGATTGCCCTCAACACTCTCCGTGGTTTCCTAATCGGAGTAGCAGAGGTAATCCCAGGGGTGTCTGGCGGAACCATAGCTCTGATTGTCGGTGTTTACCAGCGCATTATTGATTCAGCTGCTGCCTTCACAAAAGGATTTCTTGAGTTCAGCAAGGGAAACTTCTCTGGCCTAAGGAGCGAATTCAAGAAGATTGACATTGGCTTACTTGCTCCACTAGGAGTCGGAATGCTCAGCGCGATAGTGCTCGCGGCTGCGGCCCTTGAGCCCCTCCTAGAGTCTGAGCCTGAGGTAATGCGAGGCCTGTTTTTTGGGATGATACTGGTTTCTCTCTACGTGCCTTACAAGATGGCTTTATCCAAGTGGTTGGCCCGGGACTACCTACTGGGTTTGATAGCGGCAGCTGCGGCGTTTGGCCTTATGTCCATTCCAAGGGCCCTGGCCTTTGAGCCGAATTTGATTGTGGTGTTCCTCGGGGCGATGGTTGCTATTTGTGCACTGGTATTGCCGGGGGTCTCTGGATCTTTTCTACTGCTCGCACTCGGGCTATACGCCCCCACAATTGCGGCCGTAAATGAACGGAATTGGATTTACTTGCTTGTTTTCGCTCTCGGGGCGGTTGTCGGCCTCGGTTCTTTTTCAACTCTGCTTTCCTGGCTCTTGGCTAATAGGCGAAGGGTCACCCTCGTGGTCATGACAGGACTGATGCTTGGTTCACTCAGGGCGCTTTGGCCTTGGCAACAGGAGCAGGGTGCCATTCTCTCCCCGAGCAGTTTCGAGCCGGTATTTGCAATTGCCGCGGGGATTTTGGTTGTTGGAGCTTTGATTTTCTGGCAGCGAAAGCTCGATTCACGTTCACACCAATAGACTTACTCCCGTTGCTAACGCAACGGGCTGTAGCGCAGCTTGGTAGCGCACTTGTCTGGGGGACAAGGGGTCGTGGGTTCAAATCCCGCCAGCCCGACTTGAGTTACTGCACCAAGCGAAAGATATCTCTAGTCACGGAATCGCCCAACCCCCATAATTTTATGGAAACGCAAAACAAGGTTGGAGTTCTGGTGATGAAAAGAGCGCTTCTGATTTCAAGCTTGCTGATTCTCGTGGGATGTTCATCTAGTGAACTGGCGTTTGAAGCAGAAACCGAAGAGCGGTCGAGCGACTACATAGTACCTTCTTCACCCGAGAACTCAGATCATGGTTATCTACTTGAGGACAATCGAATTCCAACAATCTACTCATGTGAGGAGTGGACAGAATTCTGGGATTCATCAGGGCCTGCCGTGAGCTTCCAGGTAGCAGAGTCTTATTCCGAATTCGACATCGCAGTATCTACCGAAATTTTTCTAAAGAACAAACACCTGGACAGCGACGGTGATGGAATCATCTGTCTGCTGGAGCACACTGGGCTTACTCGAAGCGAGCCAGACACAGACACGACGACCGCAAAAGGTTTCACACAAGAGCCAATGTCCGTTATCACTCCGGTGGAAGAGCTCAGCAATCTTGAAGAGTGCAAAATACCGCATGGAGAAAGAGGGCGAAGTCAGACGACCAGAGCCGGCTTCCCTGCTCATCCCGACTATGAATTGCAAATCGGAGACTCGATTGTAATTCAGCTTCTTTTTGTGGAGGCAGAGGATATGCCAGCCAACGAGCCGCCTGATTCAGACCAAGAATTCTTTCTTCGAGCCGAGGGTTTTTTGGAAGACGTTACAGAAAAGAGAGTCGACTTTGAAATCAGATTTCCGACTGAAATCGGCAAATTACCACTTGAGATTACTGAGTACGGCCTTACTCGATCTGGAGATGTGCGCCTCTTCGAATTCGTCCAAGACTCCATTGCAGCATCTGATCGCTTCGTCGATTTCACCGATGTAGACATAGTGGTTGTAGTCCCTCCCTCAAATGTCAGCGCTATGCAGGTTGCCTTTTCTCCTGCCCTTCCCTTGGACAAGGAATCAGCTTTCGAAACGCAGGAGGGAACTGTCTATCGAGGAACTCTAGTTGGGCAAGACATGAGGTGGGATGAAGGTCACCTGCTTCTCGCTCACGAAATTGGGCACCTGTTGGGTCTTCAGGATTACTACTCCTTTGCATGGCAGGAAGAGGACGCCTATGAGGACCAATTCAAGTTTCTGGGCGAGTTCGATAACATGAACTCCGCAGCGGGCAGGGCAAGAGAGTGGACTGGCTGGAGTCGGTTCCTCTTGGGGATGTTAGGTTCCGACCAGGTGCGATGTGTAACTAATCAGATGGACACTCTCCATAAGTTAATTGCGATTGGCGATACTGAAATAGGACCGAAAATCACCATCATTCCGACGGGGCCGCACTCCGCTGTTGTTGTTGAGTCAAGAAAGCCGCTAAGGCACGATGCTCGCATACCAGACTATTTATCAGGACTGCTTGTTTATCGGGTGGATACTGAGAGAGACAACGGTTTTGGACCTCTTGAGATAGTCAGAAAGGACAGTCTTCGTTCTCCATTTCTTCTTGATGCCCCACTAAGGGTTGGTGAAAGTGTTGAAGTTGATGGTCTACTGATTCGTAATGTGGAGTCGTCTCTCAACTGGGATGTTGTTCGGGTCACCAAAAACTAGAATTCTCGCTCCGTTGCCCCTCTTGAGCACTTTCCGCTGATGCTCGCACCTTAAAAGCTCAAGAAGCACAAACTCCAGCAAACATCTGCGAACAACGAGCAATTGTCTGGGGGACAAAGGGTCGTGGGTTCAAATCCCGCCAGCCCGACCGTAGTTTCTAGGAGCAGAATCTTGGGGATAGCTTCACTAATTGGATGACATAATCCTCAGGGCTAAGGCCATCCTCCACCAGAGCCTCTTCACCTAATGCCAAAGAGCTGGTTGCAGTTGCCAAACGCTCCAGCCAGTTGTGCTCTAGGCCGGAAGTGGACCAGGAAAATTTCCCCGGAACGTAGTTTTTGGAGAGGGCAGACCACTGAGAGGACGCCTCGGTAAGTTCGACAACTGCCCGATCTGGATCACTGGATAGTGACTCGACTGCGTAGCGAGTTTCCTTGGTGAGATTCACGATTTGCTCACAGTCGCTTTGGCTCATGCCAACTGCGATCTCACTGGCAGTCAAAGTTCTGAAAATAACCACGACGGCGACAGCGCTAATCGAGATTGTGCTTGCGAGCGAGAAGAGTTTGCTCTTGCGTCGTTGCTCTTTGGAGGTGAGTTCTCCACAAACCTCACATTTCACGAGGTCGGGATGCATTGCAAGGCCGCAGCGAGAGCATTTGTTAATCATCCCACCTCCAAATTCCGATGCCACTCAAAACCTATTTTTGGGTAATTGAATTCCTGACAACCAAGGCCCTAGTCTTGCTTTATGAGCGAGAAGCCCGGGACAGACCTAGAGAAAATATGGAAGCGAATTGGGGTTCTTTTGCTGATTCTCACGATCGTGATTGTTGCGGGACCTCAGATTATTGACCTAATTGATCCAGATTTCCGCTAGCTGAAACATTTCGTCAGCTAGCGACATCAAGTTTTTGATTGCTGTAATCTTTTGAAGCTGCCCGCTCCGGAGCCCCGACGGCAAAAACGATTAAACAAGGGGTTATCCATGTCCAAGGTGCAGATTTCATTCGAGGTTTACCCACCTCGTAAGCCTGAGGCTATGGGCGAACTGCAAGAGGCAATACTAAAGCTTTCCGGTTTGGGGGCTGAGTTCATATCCGTGACCTTCGGAGCCGGAGGCTCTGAAACCAAGAACTCACTTGAGGTGCTCCGCTATATCAAGGGTCACTCCAATGCAAGGCCACTCGCTCATCTCACCTGCGTAGGAACTACTAGAGATCAGGCAGCGTCGATCATCAATCAGTTCCGTGCCGAGGGCATTAGCGATTTTTTGGCACTAAGGGGCGACCTGCCGCAGTCTGGTCAATTACCTGAGGGAGCATTGGAAAGGGCCGACCAGCTGGTCTCCCTGATTGCTGAGTCTAGAAGCGAGGGGAGAATTGCCGTCGCAGCCTTTCCTAACGGGCACCCAGAATCTCATGATTCGAGAAAAGACATCGAGGCACTTTTGGCCAAACAGCAGGCGGGGGCTGACTTTGCCATCACCCAGCTGTTTTTCTATGCCAGCGATTACTTCGATTTTCTAGAGCTAGCGAGATCTCGGGGTGTGACAATTCCGATTATCCCCGGGGTGATGCCGATCATTTCAGCTAGGAGGCTCTCCCGAGTCCTCGAGCTAACCGAGGAGAAAGAGCCCAAAGAGTTAGTTCAAGCGCTTAGCACTAGCGACCCGGGGGCAGCTCGCGAGGCCGGCATTGACTGGGCTGCGAGCCTGGTCGCTGACCTTGTAGCTGGGGGAGTGAACGCGATTCACCTCTATGCGTTCAATGAACACAAAAACGTCACCGAGGTTCTGAGGCGAGCCAAGGTGATTAGTTAGTTTTCGCTGGCTAGACTCTGGTTTATGTCACTAGGCCAAGAGCTTCGCAGTATTCCAAACCTGCTGAGCATTCTCAGGCTCTTTATGGTCCCAGTGTTTTTATGGCTTCTTCTCATCGACCAATTTGTTTGGGCGCTCGTCGTCATGGCGATTGCGTCAGCCTCAGACTGGTTTGACGGATTCGTCGCAAGAAAGTTTAACCAGATCACCCAATTGGGCCAGGTGCTAGACCCCGCCGCAGATCGGCTGTTTATCCTGGCTGCTCTGGTAGGGCTAACGGTGAATGGAAACATTCCAGCTTGGCTGGCAATCATTATCGTTCTTCGCGACGTGATGCTCTTAGCGGTCTATCCGGTTTTGGCCACCCATGGGCACGGACCATTGCCGGTTCATTTCTTGGGGAAAGCCGGCACCTTTGCTCTTTTGTATGCATTGCCGCTGTTGTTGATGGCTGACATCTGGCCTCAGGCCGAATGGCTTGTTCTTCCGCTGGCATGGGGCTTCACATACTGGGGAATAGGCATGTACTGGGTCTCGGGATTCATTTACCTCAAACAGGTTCGAGATTTGGTTACATCAGCGAAATAAAATCCCCTAACATTGAGGGTTCAGGGGAGGAATATTTTGATTCGGGACGATGCAAGAGGCGACGAGACAGCTCGTTTCGCTGATGACCTCATCTCTCCGCAATCTCCAACCCTGAGCTCTGAGGAATCAGTTGCCGTTTCAGCGTTGCCCCATGGCTCAGCTTTGCTGATTGTTCACAGGGGTCCCAGCCTCGGCTCCAGGTTCTTATTGGATCAGGACCTTTCGGTCGCTGGTCGCCACCCAGACGCAGATATCTTTTTGGATGACGTGACAGTCTCCAGAAAGCACGCGGAATTTCAGCGCAAAACCGGAGGCTTTGAGGTTCGCGATCTGGGTTCAATGAACGGTATTTTCGTAAATGGTGAGCGCGTTGAATCAGCAATTCTGCAATCTGGCGCTGAGGTCTTGATTGGCAAATTCCGCCTCACCTTCTACTCCTCAGGTAAAGGTTCATGATGGAAAGCGCTGTAAGAAAACTCAATTCTCAATCCAGGCTCTACACAATCGGCCAGGTGCTGACCGTTTTGAAGCCTGAGTTTGGTGATTTGAGCCCCTCAAAACTTCGGTTCTTGGAAGACCAGGGCCTTATTACTCCCGAGCGGACTGACGCCGGATATCGCAAATATTCAGAAAACGAGATTGAGCGAATAAAGATCGTTCTCACTCTGCAACGTGATCAGTACTTGCCCCTGAAGGTAATTCGCGAGTACTTGGACGAACTAGATGCGGGTAGGACTCCGCTGTTACCTCAGGCAACCCCCGCAACCCTTCGTAAAGGTCAAAAGTTTTCAACCGCTCAGCTCAAGGTAGAGACTGGGCTTGGTGATGTTGCTTTTAGAGAAGCCAGTGAACTTGGACTGTTTGGGGCTCAGCCGCACTCCTCGCATGAGATGGAGATTGCTTTTGCACTCGCGGCCCTTGAGCAGTTTGGAATCCAGCCCAGGCATCTCAGAGGGTTGAAGTCGGCCACCGAACGCGAGGTTGGCATTATTACTGGTGTAACTGAGCCGATTCTGCGCAAGCGAGCCCCTGAGAGCAGTGCACGAGCCGCTCACATTGCTCAAGAGATTGCAGAACGCTTCGGGGCAATCCGCTCCCACCTAATCGCTCAGGTCATTGAGGACATAGAGAGCTAACCCGACACGCCGATAGCGGGTGCAGCAACCTTAAAGTACAACTTGAAGGCAGACTTATCTCTCAAGAGTTTTGAAAGGAGCCGTCATGGATAACGATTCAGCCATGCTGTTCACGGACGGCCTTCCAGCCAACGACATCGGTTATCGCGGAGCATCTGCAGCTGCGGCTGCCGGTATCTCTTACAGGCAACTTGACTACTGGGATAGAACCCAACTTGTTGTTCCATCGATCCAGACCGCGACCGGATCTGGTTCTCAAAGGCTTTACTCATTCCGCGACATTTTGGTTCTCAAGCTTGTGAAAAGACTTCTAGACACCGGAGTCTCTTTGCAGCAGATTCGAATCGCCGTTGAGCAGCTCAAAGTTGCAGGTATTTCAGATTTGACCAACACGACACTGATGTCAGATGGCGCAAGGGTATACCTCTGCACATCCCAGGATGAAGTCATTGACCTATTGGGTCAAGGCCAGGGCGTTTTTGGAATTGCAGTTGGAAGAGTCTTGCGCGAAGTGGAGGCCACCTTGGTTGACTTTGCAGCCGAGGAATCTCAGATCCAGGACGAACTGGCTCTAAGAAGAGCCCGCAAGATTTCCTAGCGTCTAGAAAACCAACGCTTCTTTTTTTGCGACTTACGACTCTCAGGAGTCGCTTCGATAATGTCGATAGGTCCAGTCAGTTCAGCGATTGGAGAGGCACTTCCCCGAAGCGCTCGGCCAACTGTTCCAAGCCGCTCGCGCCGATTGTCATCTCGCTCGAGGTCAGACAGAGCCCCAGTCAATAGCCAGTCAAATCCCTTCGCAATCTCAGCTGCTCCTTCAGCGGGCCAAGCGTGGATTGGCCGCGCAGCTCCGGTTGATTGCTGAACCGCTGCGCGCTCTTCGAAGTGTGGCATTAGGAGTTGCTCACCAAACATTTCACGGAGCTCTCTGAGTCGGAACTCATGCTCGTGAGATGTTGGCCTCAGTCTGTTGACGACTATCCCAAGGAGCCTTAGGCGAGGGCTTAGTTTTGCACTTATCTCATTGATTGCTCTTCTTGCTCGATCTGCTGCGATCACTGAATAGAGAGCGGGTTCGGTGACGACAATCACTCGATCCGATGCCACCCACGCCGTTCGAGTCAGGGCGTTTATCGATGGCGGCGTGTCAATAATTACTAGGTCGTATTCGTTCTCAATCATCGCGAGAACCTCTTCGAGTTTCCAAACATCGGAAACCGAAGGTGCGGGGTTATCTAGCAGCAGAGATCTCGGGCTGCCAACCATCACATCCATTTTCGATGACTGATGCCAGCCTGATGAGACGATTGCTTTCCTCACCGTTTGAAGCTTCGGAGCCTGGAGGACCTCTGCAACGGAAGCAGGTTGGTTGCTGGAGGTCGCCAGGCCGCTGGTTGCATCGCACTGCGGGTCTAGATCTATTACCAGGGTATTCAATCCCTTGTTGAGGGCCGCCGATGCCAGGCCAAGGGCAACGGTGGTTTTACCCACTCCACCTTTTAGGGAGCTCACGCTAAGTACATGCACTGCAATAGGCTACCCTTCTGTATGGCATGCGAGCCAAGTCGCAACACGGTTTCAGTGAGGTTGAATGTTCAAGAAAATTCTCGTAGCTAACCGCGGAGAGATTGCTGTTAGGGCTTTCCGCGCCGCTTTTGAAACCGGTTCGCGCACGGTTGCGGTGTATCCCTTCGAGGATCGCAACTCTGTGCACCGACTAAAGGCGGATGAGGCTTACGAGATTTCGGCCGAGGGTTCCCCGGTTCGCGCTTACCTTTCAGTTTCAGAGATGATTCGTGTTGCCAAGGAGGCAGGTGCGGATGCAATCTATCCAGGTTACGGATTCCTAAGTGAGAATCCAGACCTAGCGCGCGAAGCCGAGGCTAATGGCATCACCTTCGTTGGCCCAAGAGCTGAAATCTTGGAAATGGCTGGCGATAAGGTCAAGGCCAAGGCGGCTGCGATCAGGGCAAATGTGCCCGTCTTGGCCTCCACGCAGGCTTCGAGCGATGTCAAAGAGCTAGCTGCTCAGGCTGACGAGATTGGTTTCCCGCTCTACGTGAAGGCGGTTGCTGGTGGCGGCGGGCGCGGAATGCGCAAGGTAGACTCCAAAGACCAGCTGGTAGAAGCGCTAGAGGCTGCGATGCGCGAAGCCGAGGGTGCTTTTGGAGACCCAAGGGTTTTTCTAGAGCAGGCAGTGATTAGGCCTCGACACATTGAGGTTCAGATCCTTGCTGACACTCACGGCAACATCATGCACCTGTTTGAGCGCGACTGCTCGATTCAGCGCAGGAACCAAAAGGTTGTTGAGATAGCACCTGCGCCAAACCTCGATGAAAAACTTCGCCAGCAGTTGTTCGTGGACGCCGTGGCATTTGCCAGGGAAATCGGTTACCAGAATGCGGGAACCGTTGAATTTCTGATCGAAACTGCTGGCCCAAATTCCGGCAAACACGTTTTTATCGAGATGAATCCTCGAATTCAGGTGGAGCACACCGTAACCGAAGAGATTACGGATGTTGACCTTGTCCAATCACAGCTGAGAATCGCTGCCGGAGCAACCTTGGAAGAGCTGGGACTTTCCCAAGCTGAAATCAAACCTCACGGTTTTGCGCTTCAGTGCCGCATCACAACTGAAGATCCACTTCAGGGTTTCAGGCCCGACACCGGCAAGATCACCACTTATCGTTCACCTGGAGGCGCGGGGATTCGTCTTGACGGCGGCACTGTGACAACTGGAGCCGAGGTTTCTCCGCACTTTGACTCAATGCTCGTGAAGCTAATCACCAGGGGTCGTGACTTCAGAGGAGCCGTGGAGCGCGGCAAGCGGGCACTGGCCGAATTCCGAATTCGTGGTGTGGCGACAAACATTAATTTTTTGCAAGCCGTGCTGGCTGATGAAACTTTTGCATCCGGCGAGCTTTCAACCCACTTCATTGATGAGCGCCCTGAGTTGTTCCAGGCAAAGGTCTCGAGGGATCGTGGCACCAAGGTAGTGCAGTGGCTGGCTGAAGTTACGGTCAATAAGCCCTATGGATCTCGTGATGGCAAGGTCGATCCAGCCTTGAAGCTGCCAGCAATTGACGTTAGTACCCCTGCCCCAAAGGGCTCGAAGCAGCTGCTGGATGAATTAGGTGCAGAAGGTTTCGCAAGCTGGATGCGTGAGCAGAACAGGGTCTTGGTCACAGATAGCACCTTCCGCGATGCACACCAGTCACTTTTGGCAACCAGGGTCAGGGGCAAGGATTTAGTTGCAATTGCCCCTTATGTCGCTCGAATGACTCCGAACCTCTTGTCCGTTGAGGCATGGGGCGGAGCCACCTACGACGTGGCTTTGAGGTTCTTAGGTGAAGACCCATGGCAGAGACTGGAGAAGCTTCGTGAGGCACTTCCAAACATCTGTATCCAGATGCTGCTTCGAGGACGCAACACAGTTGGCTACACGCCATACCCAGAGCAGGTCACAACCAGCTTCATCAAGGAAGCAGCTGCAACCGGCATCGATATATTCCGAATCTTTGACGCACTAAACGATGTCAACCAGATGGCTCCGGCCATTAGGGCGGTCCGCGAGGAAACTGGCTCTTTGGCTGAGGTCGGCATGAGCTTCACCGGAAACTTGGCCGACCCGGGGGAGAAGCTTTACAACCTTGACTACTACCTCAAGCTGGCCGATGAGATAGTCTCCGCAGGAGCGCACGTTCTTGCAATCAAGGACATGGCTGGGCTACTCAGACCCGCAGGCGCCAAAATGCTGGTAAGCGCCCTGCGCGAGCGCTTCGACCTTCCGATTCACCTTCACACTCATGACACCGCAGGTGGTCAGCTTGCCACCTTGTTGACAGCTATTGAGGCGGGTGTTGATGCGGTGGACGTTGCTTCTGCTCCGATGGCGGGAACAACCTCTCAGCCCTCTGCTTCGGCCTTGGTAGCTGCCCTCAGCCACACCGAGCGCGATACTGAGATTGATCTAGATTCCGTTACAGATCTCGAGCCCTATTGGGAGGCTGTCAGAAAGGTCTATGGACCATTTGAGTCGGGGCTTCCAGGACCAACCGGTCGCGTTTATCGTCACGAGATACCAGGTGGGCAGCTGTCGAACCTGCGCCAGCAGGCAATAGCGCTCGGGCTTGGTGACAGGTTTGAACTCGTCGAAGAAATGTACGCCGCCGCTAATGCCATTTTGGGTAGACCTCCAAAGGTCACCCCGTCTTCTAAGGTGGTTGGAGACCTCGCCCTGCACCTTGTTGCTGTGGGTGCCGACCCTAAAGACTTTGAACAAAACCCTCAGAACTACGACATCCCTGACTCCGTGATTGGATTCATGGCTGGAGAGCTAGGTGATTTGCCGTTCGGTTGGCCCGAGCCATTTAGAACAAAGGTGCTTGCTGGCAAAAAGGTGAATATCGAGGTTGCCAAGCTAAGTGAAGAGGATCAGTCGAAGCTAGCTTCCGGGGACAGTTCAACAGTCCGCAAGACATTGAATCACCTGTTGTTCCCTGGCCCAACCAAAGAGTTTGAGCGGATTCGTGAGAACTACGGTGACCTGGATAACGTGAGCACTCTTGACTACCTGTATGGACTCGACACCGAGACTGAGCACGTTGTCGAGTTGCGCAAGGGCCTTCAGCTATTCGTTGGACTTGAAGCCATTGGCGAAGCCGACGGCAAGGGTCTAAGAAACGTCATGACGAAGCTGAACGGCCAACTAAGGCCGGTCAGTGTGAGGGACTACTCGATTCAGGTGACGACTAGCTCCGCCGAGAAGGCTGACACCAACAACCAGGGCCATGCGGCA
>CBFIEQ010000034.1:0-11950 GCA_965661645.1 uncultured Aquiluna sp. | reverse complement strand
TGTCACCAACTCGCGCATATCAGGTGATTTCACCTTCCAGCGACCCGCTAGCTGCTCGATGACAAGCTTCGAATCCATTCGAATCGTAATCTCGCGATACTCAGTGCCAGATAGATAACGAAGCGCTGCAATCACGCCTTGATACTCGGCATAGTTATTGGTTCTAATCCCTAGCTGCTCACCAAACTCAGCAATTGCTTTGCCAGTTTCGTCAACAATGCTCACCCCATAGGACGCCGGACCAGGATTGCCTCGAGAAGCTCCATCGCAGTAGATGAAAATCATGAACGAACCAAAATAGCCGTGCACTCAGGGCACCTGGCAAGCTCATCGACAGGAATTTTGTGTAAATCATTCAGCGCTGTTGAGGTCAGGCTCATGTTGCACGCGCCACAGGTTGACTTTAGAAGTTTTCCGATCGGAACACCTCGGAGAGCTCGCTGGTCATAGATTGCCAACACATCTTGTGGAGCGTTTGACCTAATGACCCCAACCTGATTCGAAAGATCAAGTATCAAAGCTTCAAGGCTCGAGACATCATTCTTGGTTTGCTGTTTTATCGAATCAAGTTCGGCCTCGAGCACTCTCTTGCGCTCCAAAAACTGCTCAAGCTTCGAGCGCTCGCCGTCAATGGATTCCATCAGCTCCAGCTCAATTGTCTCCAGCTCATCCTTACGCTTTGCGAGCGTGTCCATCTCGTGCTGAATCCCCTGGATGTCCTTGGTGCTTGTCGATTGATTAATTCGCTCTAGGTCTTTAGAAATTCTCTTCTCTACAGTTTCGAGATCGGTCGCTACCCGAGCTGATTCGCGCTCAATCTCCTCTACATTCGAACGCTGGGTTGAGACCTCTTGTGAAAGACCCAGAATCTCCTCATGCTTGATGCTGAGGTGCTCACCAGTTGCAAGTTGCGCAAGTTGATTACGCAGCTTCTTGAGCTCGGTTTCCTTGGCGTGAAGCTCAACCAGAGCTTCGAGTTCAGCAGCAACAACCTTCACTGCATCACCGCAAAGTCCCATGGATCCGTGCGAATCTCACTAATCACAATCTCGACCTCCGGATGATGTTTCAGGAGCTCCTTCTGAGCAAAGGGTAACCATAGGGATTCTGCGGCCCAATGGCTAATGTCTATCAGTGCAACCTTTTTTCCGATTGCGTTACTCTCCATAAAATCCTGCGCGGAGTGGTGGCGCAAATCCGAAGTGATAAAAACATCGACTCCAGCACTCAGAGCTGAACCCAAGAAACTATCCCCTGCCCCCGGTGCGACTCCGATTGTTTTCACTAACATCTCAGGATCCCCTGCGGCCTTTATTCCTGCAGCCACGCTTGGTAGTAGTTTCGCTAGCCGAGTGCTGAACGAAATTAGAGTCTCAGGGCTTTGAAGTTCCGCCACAAATCCGTGACCACTCTCTGCATCAAGGGGGGCAAAGCCACGTACATTAATCGCCGCGGCCAGCGCCTTCGCGGTTCCCACCTCTGCCTTATCGGCGTTGGTGTGAGCGGAGAACACAGCAAGGTTGTTGCGAATCGCCAACGCGGCAAGTTTTCCCTTGATGCTCTGTTCGCTCAGTTGATTGACGCCTCGCAGCAGACTGGGGTGATGGGTTAGTACGAGCTGGGCGCCAACATCTAGCGCCTCCTCCAGCACAGCGCTGGTGACATCGACTGTGAGGAGAATCTTGGAGATTTCTTGATGAATTGACCCAAAGGCAAGACCGGGTTTATCCCAGTCGTCAGACGATTGAACCGGCCATAGTTTTTCGAAGGTCTGAGTTAGAACTTCCAGAGAAACCATGGCCAACCAATTCGTATCTTTGGCAGACGCATTGCGTCTGCCCTGGTGTTCGAGTGGGCCCTACCGGGCTCGAACCGATGACATCCACGGTGTAAACGTGGCGCTCTACCAACTGAGCTAAAGGCCCGCCCGAAATACTACTACCAATTTGTCTATCTAGAGAAGTTCGAGTGCTTTTTTGTACGCAGCCAAATCCCTTGGCTCGCCCGGAGACGTGATGAACTTTGCAACCAACTCGCCCTCTCGGTTGATTAGGAACGTTCCTCTGGTTCCGTGGCCACGCTCCTCTAGAAACACGTCATAGCTCTTCGTGACGGCTCCGTGCGGCCAGAAATCAGCCAATAACTGGAACTTGTAGCCCTCAGAGTCGGCAAACTTTGCTTGCACGAACTTGGAGTCGACAGAGATGCCGATTAGTTCAACTCCCGATGCTTCAAACATAGCCATGTTGTCCCTCAACTCACACAGCTCGCCGGTGCAGGTTCCAGAAAAGGAGAGCGGGTAGAACACCAGGGCGACCGCGCTGTTACCTCGGAAGCTAGATAGCGTCACCTCTTCGCCGTGTTGGTTTGTAAGTGTGAAGTCTGGTGCCATCTCTCCAACCGAAATACTCATTTAGGGCTCCTCAATTCGCTGATTGTCAGTGTTGTCAGAAAAATCATCTCTAACCTCAATAGACTTTAGAGGCCCCCACAAGGGTTACTCGCAATTTAGGCCACGAAAAGAGGCTTCGGTGTCATTCAACAATCAGGACCCATTTGTTCCTTCAACCCCAGACCGCGATCCGCAGGAAACGGCAGAGTGGATCGAATCACTTGAGGCTCTAGCCCAAGTTCACGGTCGAGGAAGAGCTAGAGAGATCATGCAATCGCTGCTAAGGCGATCAAGCGACCTCCAGCTAAACGTCCCGCTTGTTCCAACCACCGACTACATCAACACAATCTCCCCAGAAGACGAACCTCAGTTCCCAGGTGACGAGGCAATTGAGCGCACTTATCGCGCTTGGATGCGCTGGAATGCAGCCATCATGGTTCACAGGGCTCAGCGCCCTGGCATTGCAGTTGGGGGACACATCTCCTCTTTCGCATCTTCCGCCTCGCTATACGAGGTCGGCTTCAACCACTTCTTTAAGGGTCACGATCACCCACAGGGTGCCGATCAGATCTTCATTCAGGGACACGCTTCCCCCGGACCCTATGCGAGAGCGTTCCTAGAGGGCCGACTCTCGCCAGAAGACATGGATGGCTTCCGTCAGGAGAAGTCAAGAGGCACCCGAGGGCTACCAAGCTACCCACACCCAAGACTGATGCCCGATTTCTGGCAATTCCCAACAGTGTCAATGGGCCTTGGTCCAATAAACGCCATCTATCAGGCGCAATTCAACCGCTACCTGGCCGGAAGAGGATTTAAAGACACATCAGAACAGCACGTCTGGGCGTTCCTCGGCGACGGCGAGCTGGACGAGGTTGAAAGCCGCGGAGCTTTGCAGCTCGCCGCCAACGACGGACTAGACAACCTGACATTTGTAGTGAACGCCAACTTGCAGCGCCTGGATGGCCCAGTCCGTGGCAACGGAAAGATTATCCAGGAGCTAGAAAGCTTCTTCCGAGGTGCCGGTTGGAACGTCATCAAGGTCATTTGGGGTCGCGAGTGGGACTCGCTGCTATCCAAAGACCACGATGGCGCACTGGTCGACCTAATGAACAAAACACCGGACGGCGACTATCAGACCTACAAGGCAGAATCCGGTGGCTTTATCCGCGAAAACTTCTTTGGTCGCGACCTTAGAACCAGGCAAATGGTCGAGGAGCTCACTGATGACCAGATTTGGGGTCTCAAGCGAGGTGGTCACGACTACAACAAGATCTACGCCGCATATCAGTCTGCTGTGAACCACAAGGGTCAGCCAACGGTAATCATTGCGAAAACGATCAAGGGATATGGCCTTGGTAAGAGCTTTGAGGGTCGCAACGCTACTCACCAAATGAAGAAGTTGACCCTGGATAACCTCAAAGACTTCCGCGATGAGATGCGTGTCCCAATCACCGATGCACAGCTCGAGGCCGACCCATATCAGCCTCCTTACTACCACCCAGGACAAGACAGCCCTGAGATTCAGTACATGCATGAACGTAGGCGCGAACTAGGCGGCTACCTCCCAGAGCGCAGAACCAACTTTGTGAGCTTTGCACTTCCTGAGGAAAAGGCTTACGAAGTTCCTCGCAAGGGCAGTGGCAACCAGGAGGTAGCCACCACCATGGCCTTTGTTCGAATGCTCAAAGATCTTCTCCGCGCTGAGGGGACTGGAGAGCGAATTCAGCTGATCATTCCTGACGAGGCTAGAACCTTCGGTATGGATGCGTTTTTCCCAACCGCCAAGATTTACAACCCTTACGGACAAAAGTACCTATCGGTAGACCGTGAGTTGCTTTTGAGTTACAAGGAAGCTACAAACGGACAAATCCTGCACACCGGCATCAACGAAGCTGGTTCCGTTGCAGCGTTCACCGCATCAGGCTCGTCTTACGCGACTCATGGACAGCCAATTATTCCGTTCTACGTCTTTTACTCGATGTTTGGATTCCAGCGCACTGCTGACGCAATTTGGCTTGCTGGCGACCAAATGGTGCGTGGATTCATGATTGGTGCCACTGCAGGTCGGACGACTCTGACGGGAGAAGGACTACAGCACGCTGATGGCCACTCTCCCGTTATCGCAAGCACTAACCCTGCGGTCGTGAGCTACGACCCCGCTTACGGATACGAAATTGCACACATCGTGCGCTCAGGAATTGAGCGGATGTATGGCGGAAACCACCCTGATCCAAACGTGATGTACTACCTAACCGTCTACAACGAGCCCATGCTTCAACCAGCGGAACCAGAAGGCGTTGATGTTGAGGGAATCATTCGAGGAATGCACCTTATTTCTAATAACTCAGCGGATGGCCACAAGGCACAGATTCTCGCCTCCGGCGTGGCAATCCCCTGGGCTCTTGAGGCCCAGCAGCTACTCCTGGAGTGGGGCGTCTCGGCCGATGTCTGGTCTGTAACAAGCTGGACCGAGCTCCGTAAGGACGGCCTACTAGCAGAGCAGCAGAAGTTCCTCTATCCAGATCAAGATGCGCCAATGCCCTACGTATCTCAAAAGCTTGCGGACGCTTCTGGACCCAAGCTCGGCGTCTCGGACTTTATGCACGCCGTTCCAGACATGATTCGTCAGTGGGTTCCCGGTAAGTATGCAACCCTGGGCGCCGACGGCTTTGGTTTCAGCGACACAAGGGCTGCAGCACGCCGCCACTTCAAGATCGACGGACCTTCGATTGCTGTTAGGGTCCTGCAACAGCTTGTCGAGAAAGACAAGATTTCCAGCGACATTCCGCAACGGGCAATCGAAAAGTACGATTTGCACAACGTAGCGGCTGGAACCAGTGGGTCGGCCGGTGGTGACGCCTAATTCACTGACCTGGCTTAGATCGATAGCCGGGGAGTTGGCAACCGCTACATTGACGCGGTTGGATCAAACGCTCCCCTGGTATCGAGACATGCCTCCGGCTCGCAGAGCGGCAGTTGGCTCAGTTGCTCAAAACGGAATCACAAGCTTCATCCAGTGGTACGAGGACCCATCCTCACAACCATGGGTTGCGGCCGACGTCTTTGGCAGTGCTCCGAGGGAGTTGCTGCGGTCGATTTCCCTGCAAGAGACCCTTCAGGTAATCAGAGTCGTAGTCGAGATGGTTGAGGAACTGGTTGTCAAGGAGCACCCTGAGTTGCATGAGGCGATTCTTCGGTATTCACGTGACATCGCATTTAGTGCAGCCGATGTCTATGCAAAAGCAGCTGAGGCGAGAGGGCTTTGGGACGCAAGACTCGAGGCTCTGGTCGTTGACTCCGTAATCAGCGGCGAAAGCTCTCAGGAAATCTCCTCCCGGGTGGCAGCCCTGGGTTGGCGGGCAGATGGCCAAGTAGCGGTCCTGCTTGGGACCACTCCAAAGGAACCGGATCCTGACGCGATCAGAAAAATCGCACGAAAGTCAAAGTGCGATGTGCTGATCGGAATTCAGGGAAGGCGACAGGTGGTGGTGATTGGACTCCTTGAAGCGTCCAATGATGCGCAATTGGAAATCACGAGGCTGGCATTTTTGATCGAAACGCTTTTTGCCCAAGGTCCATTGGTGTTGGGCCCAGTTGTGCCAACGGTTTCAGAGGCATCTCGCTCCGCGAAAGCGGCCCTGGCGGCCAACTCGGTTGCAGCTACGACCTCCTTTTCTCATCGGCCAATCTTGGCGGATGAGTTGCTTCCAGAACGAGCTCTCGCGGGTGACCCGCTAGCGAAGCAAACTTTGCTACAGACTCTGTATTACCCAATTGCAGATGCATCCTCGGAGCTTCTAAACACACTCCGCACCTACCTCGAATGTGGGCGAAGCTTAGAGTCAACGTCCAAAGTGCTGTTCGTGCATGCCAACACTGTTCGCTATCGCCTCCGAAGAATTCAAGAGACCCTGGGTGAAGATGCCACAAACCCAAGGACGGCCTTTGTGTTGCAGATTGCACTGAGTCTCGGTGCTATTTCAGATTCGGAAGGTGGCGTGAGAAGAGATTGAAAACCATAATTGTCGCCCCAGGTCAGGGTTCACAGTCGGCGGGCTTTTTAGAGCCATGGCTAAATGATGTTTCCGGTTTTTCAGAACTGATTTCCAACTACTCCGAGGTGGTGGAGTTGGATCTAATCTCTCTGGGCACCACAGCTGACGAAGAGACGATTAGAGACACCGCAATAGCGCAACCGTTGATCGTAGCGGCATCGTTAGCAAGTTTTCGGTCGATGCCGCAGCGAGAAATCTTTGGGGTCGCAGGTCACTCCGTTGGTGAATTCACGGCCGCAGCGATAGCCGGTGTCCTGAGCGATGAGGATGCCCTCAAGATGGTGAGCGTGAGAGCGAAGGCTATGGCGCGAGCAGCTAGCGAGGTAGACACCTCGATGGCTGCGGTAATTGGCGGTGACTCCGACGAGGTAATTAGTGCACTCACAGCTGTTGATCTAGTCGGTGCGAACTTCAATGGCGCTGGACAGATTGTTGCAGCGGGACTTAGCTCAAACATTCAACGACTTATCGATAATCCCCCAGCAAAAACCAGAGTTATCGAACTAAAGGTGGCAGGCGCTTTTCACACGTGCTTCATGCAAAACGCGTCTGATGAGCTCGAACAGTTCAGCGAACAACTGAGTCCAAACGATCCGAAGATTCCGCTCTGGAGTAACGAATCTGGTCAGGTTGTTGAATCGGGTGCTGAGTTTTTGAGACTTTTGGTGCACCAGGTAGCAAATCCGGTGCGCTGGGACCTGCTAATGAATAACTTTAAGGGCTTAGGTGCAGAGCTGATTGAACTGTTGCCTGCAGGCGCTTTGTCGGGATTACTCAAAAGAGGCGTCGAAGATTGTAGGACGGTGCCACTTCGTTCACCCCAAGACTTTGAGAAGGTTAGCCAATGAAATCTTTACTGCAGAGCGAGCCAGTTAGCTTCAGCAGAATCTATTCACTGGGTGCCTCGAGAGGTGATCTGGTTGTCACTAACGATGATGTCGCTGGACCAATCAACTCTTCTGATGAGTGGATCCGCCAGCGCACCGGCATAGCCACCAGAAGAAGAGCAAGCGAATCCGTTTCTCTCATGGACATGTCTGTGGCTGCCTCCAAGGAAGCCATCGAGAAGGCCAGCATCGATGCCAGTGAGATTGATGCCGTAATTTTGGCGACTATTTCCTTTCCGTATCAAACTCCATCTGGTGCCTCTCTGCTGAGTGATTTGGTTGGAGCAAAAGGCGCTGCAAGCTACGACATCTCAGCTGCCTGTGCTGGCTACTGCTATGGAATTGCCCAGGCAGATGCTCTGGTTCGATCTGGGACTGCAAAGTATGTTCTGGTTGTTGGTGCCGAGAAGCTCTCCGACTTCATCGAACCGACCGACCGTTCGATTTCTTTTTTGCTTGGTGATGGCGCTGGTGCGGCAGTTGTTGGGCCCAGCGATCACCCCGGAATCTCAAAGACAGTGTGGGGTGCAGATGGCGCCAATTGGGACAAGGTGGGCATGACCGGTTCCATCCTTGAATTCAGAGACGGAAGTGCACCCTGGCCAACACTTGTGCAAGAAGGGCAATCGGTTTTCCGCTGGGCCGTTTGGGAGATGGCAAAGGTAGCCAAGGAGGCGCTGTCCGCCTCAGGCCTCGAAGCCAGTGACCTGTCTGCACTTGTGACGCATCAGGCCAACGAGCGAATCATCGACGAGCTTGCAAAGCAGCTGGGAATCCCAGATAGCGTCGTAGTCGCAAAGGATATTGTCGACACTGGAAACACTTCGGCAGCCTCTATCCCCCTAGCCATGCACCGAATTCTGGCCGAAGGCAAAGTTTCCTCTGGTGGCTACGCTCTAGAAATAGGTTTCGGCGCGGGCCTCGCTTATGCGGCTCAAGTTGTAGAACTCCCATAAAATAAACCGACATCCAAGAATCACTTTAGGAGAAATCATGGCACTCACCCAAGACGCAGTACTAGCAGGACTAGCTGAGCTAGTAAACGACGAGACTGGCATCAGTGCCGAAGCCGTCCAAATGGACAAGTCATTCACCGATGACCTAGACATCGACTCAATCTCAATGATGACAATCGTTGTCAACGCCGAAGACAAGTTCGGCGTCAAGATCCCAGATGAGGAAGTAAAGAACCTCATCACCGTGGCCGATGCGGTGAACTTCATCACCTCAAACCAGGGCTAATCCAAGTGCGTCGCGTTGTCATCACCGGGCTCGGTGCAACCACTCCGCTTGGTGGTGACGTCGCTAGCAGCTGGAGAAACCTAAACCTCGGCCAATCAGGCATCAGCACCCTCGAACAGGACTGGGTCGCTCAGTACGAGCTTCCCGTTACCTTTGCAGGCCAGGCCAAGGTAGGTGCTGAGGAAATTCTTACCCCGCAAGAGCGAAAGCGTCTGGACCCTTCTTCTCAATTTGCACTCATTTCAGCGCGGCAGGCCTGGAAAGATGCTGGAGAGCCTGAAGTCGCCCCTGAACGACTGGCAGTCGACTTTGCTACTGGAATCGGAGGCGTCTGGACACTATTGGATGCCTTTGACACACTGAAGGAACGTGGGCCAAGGCGAGTACTGCCAATGACGGTTCCGATGCTGATGCCAAACGGCCCGGCTGCCGCGATCGGCATGGATCTCGGAGCCAGGGCAGGGGTACGAACAGCGGTCAGTGCTTGCGCTTCCGGCAATGAATCAATCGCAAACGGTTATCAAAGAATTCTTAGCGGCGAAGCGGACGTAGTTGTTGCAGGCGGTGCTGAGGCAGCAATTCATCCGCTCCCTATTGCGGCCTTTGCGGCTATGCACGCTCTCAGCAAGCGAAACGATGACCCCGCAAGCGCATCTAGACCATACGACAGCGATCGAGATGGCTTCGTGATGGGTGAGGGAGCTGGTGCGATCGTTATGGAGACGCTCGAGAGCGCTCAAGCAAGAGGTGCAACCATCTATTGCGAGATAGTGGGCTCTTCCGTAACCTCAGACGCATATCACATCACCGCTCCAGACCCTGAGGGCTCAGGAGCGGCAAGAGCGATGCTAAGCGCTCTAGAGATGGCAGGGGCCAGCACTAAAGACGTTGAGCACGTTAACGCTCACGCAACTTCCACTCCAGTCGGAGATATAGCCGAATTCACCGCACTAAAGAGGGTTTTCGGATCTCATACTGAAAACCTCATTGTCTCCGCGACCAAAGCTTCGACCGGCCACCTGCTGGGCGGAGCTGGTGCAGTGGAAGCAATTTTCACTATTCTCGCCCTCCAGAACATGCAGGCCCCAGGAACCATCAATCTTGACAATCAGGACACAGAGATTCCCTTGAACGTGCCAGCAAAGCTGCACGCGTTGAGTAGAAGAGATGCAATAGCAATCAGCAACAGCTTCGGGTTTGGAGGCCACAACGCCGTACTTGCCTTCAGGAATCTCTAAACAGCCCTTGGCATAACGTGATAGCGCGTCTTGCCCTGACGGTATGGCTCCAAGAGATCGAGCCAGGGCTGACCTTCAATGACCCTCAAGCGCCGCTCTAGCTCGGAGGCGCTACCAGCGGATTCTTGAATCTGCTGCTTGAGTTGACCAAATCGAATCACAACCTCCCCTGCTTCGTCTAGCTGTTGGCGCTTGATGCCCAGGCCCGGATAAAACAAATAACGATCTGAGTTCGTCTCTACCTCAAATGGACATCCGATTGAAGCTAGGCGAGAGCTAAGAACGTCACCCTGCCAGTCACTCTCGAAACAAACCTGATAGGTCTCGGGCTGAAAAGGTTGATGCCGCCACAGAACAGCAGAATCGTGCGCCATGAGGTCCTCGACCTGGCGTCTTTGGCTCAAAGATGCGCTAAGCACCCAAACCCGTGCCACGAATTAGCTCCAATCCAGTTTCGTCTTCCCCAACGTCCTGAATCGGCTAAATGAAACCTACGCCCTGCTCACCAGATTTGTCAAAGTCCTTGACGCCGAGCCTCCTGCTCATGAATGGCCTGAGTATCAGTAAGGCGCCGATAGCCACTGACGGATTGAAACATCCGGTGGTTCTTTGAGAAATCTTCAAGATTGTTGCCAATGAAATTCCAATACCCTGCGGTGACGGGACAGGCATTCTCACCAAGCCTGACCTTTGGGTCGAATTTGCAGCCCTTGCAAAGGTTAGACATTTTGTTTATGTAGGAGCCACCGGCCGCATAGGGTTTTGTCGACATCTGTCCCCCATCGGCATAGAGCGACATCCCAATTACATTTGCCGGCATGACCCAGGGAGTTCCATCTGCAAAGGAATCAATAAACCAGTCATTCACTTCGGCTGGTGAAAAACCTCGCTGCATAAAGATATTCCCCAAAACCATGAGTCTTGGAATGTGGTGGGTCCAAGCATTCTGTTTGACCTGATCAATAGACCAAGACAGGCAGTTCGCCTCAATGGCTTCAGGATTGAGATTCTTAACACTTAGTGGGAGCGGTGAAGTGGCGTCTAGCGCATTTCTACCTGTGTACTCAGGACCAAAGTGCCAATAAAGGTGCCACACGTAATCACGCCACCCGATGACCTGCCGAATGAATCCCTCGACAGACTCAATCCTGGCTGCTCCCGAAAGGTATTGTTTCTCAACCCTTCGAACCAGCTCTAAGGGATCAATTAGCCCCAGATTCATAGGGACCGAGAGCATCGAATGCGCCATCACCCAATCGGTGGAATCAATAGCATCCTCATAGGGTCCAAACAAATCGAGGCGATGTTCCAAAAAGTCAGCTACTGCGGCCTCTGCCTCAAGTTGAGTTGCTGCAAATTTCCTTGGGGCATCCTCGCCAACGAACTGAACGCCCTTTGCTTCTAATTGATCAAGCTCTTTTCGAACCTCGGCATCGAGCTCGTCTTCAACTGGCTGCCAAGGGTGAGGTAATCCCAAGCCTGCTTTGGGAGCTGGCAACCTGTTGGCCTCATCGAAATTCCACTTATCCCCCAGTGGATTCGCTCCGTCCATTAGCAACCCCAGTCGTTGCCTCTGCTGCCGGTAGAAGTCCTCCAGCTTCAGACGCTTGCGTCCGGTGACGAAAGATTCGAAATCGTCTTTTGTTGAGCAGAAGCCTCTGTGGTCGAGAATTTCTAGACCAAGCGATTTAGCAAGTGCGAGCATCGGTCTAGAGCTTGGAGCCACCGTAACGCTTAGATCCGAGTTTTGGCTTAGGTCTCGATAGCTTTGAAGGGAAACGCTGCTTACGCGCTCATCCATTGACCTCGCTCTGATTGCGTAGAGGATTAGGTGTGCCTTTTGGCGGTGATAGCGCCTTTTCGAGAACTGGCTGGTTACCTCTGGAAGTAAAATCTGTCCGCCAAGGTCGAAATGTGGTCCCAACTGATCGGCAAATAGCAGCTGCATGCATTCCCACCTATACGATTTGTAACTAGAACAACTATGAGCAAACTCTATTTCCGCTACGGCGCAATGAACTCCGGTAAATCAACGGCGCTACTGCAGGCTGCCTTCAACTACGAGGAGCGCTCGCAGTACGTACTTCTTGCCAAACCCGCCGTTGATTCAAAGGGAGACCGCAACATCGTGTCTCG